>JAHWKB010000365.1 GCA_019348115.1 Actinomycetota bacterium
TCGCGGTCGTAGGCCATGGCCGACATGAGCTTGACGCGTGCCAACGCGGTCCTCCTGGATCACCTCGCGCGGCGGGGATGCTAGCGGCTGGGGGTCACCCGCCCGACCCCGCGGCGGCCGCCTCGCGCGCCAGCAGGACCCGTTTCCGGTCGGTGCCCCAGCGGTAGCCCGCCAGTGCGCCGGTGCCGCGGATCACGCGGTGGCACGGGATGAGCACCGCGACCGGGTTGGCGGCGACGGCCGACGCGACGGCGCGCGCGGCGGTCGGCCTCTCCAGCGCCCGGGCGAGGTCGCCGTACGTGGTGACCTGCCCGGCGGGGACCGTGAGGAGCGCCTCCCAGACCTTCAGCTGCAGGTTGGTGCCGGCGACCGCGAGCGAGACCGGGCCGCTCCCCTCCGGACCGAACGCCGCCGCGACCGGTGCAGCGGTGCCCGGGACATCGACCACGACGTCCGCCGCGGGCCACTCGCGCCGGACGGCCTCGACCGCGGCGTCGTGGTCGGACCCGTCCACGAACCGCAGGAGGCAGACGCCCCGCCCGGTGATCCCGACGGCGACGGGCCCGAGCGGACTGGGATGGGTCGCGGCGCGGACCGTGAGCCCCGCGCCGCCGCGGGCGACCTCGCCGGGGGTCAGCGCGTCGACGGTCACCATCAGGTCGTGCAGCCGGCCCGGGGAGGACAACCCGGTGCCGGTCGTCACGTCCAGGACCGCCCGCCGCTCCCGCAGGAGGTCACGTGCGGCCGTCGCCGTCAGCCACCGGAGGAAGCGCTTGGGGCTGGTGCCGGCGTGGGCGGTGAAGAGACGGTGGGCGTGCGACTCCGACAGGTGGAGGTGCCGTGCGACCTCCGCGAGGCCCGGCTGCTCGCCGCGGTGCGCGTCGAGGAAGCGGATCGCGGCCGCGACGCGCGCGAGGTCGAGGTCGGGGTCGAGCTCCGCGGTCGCGGCGGGGATGGCGGTGGCGGTCGGCACGTCCGGCTCCTGGGTGGGCGTCCCCACCGTGCCCGAGCGGGCGGCCGCCGGCGACCCGTTCCTTGCGGTCCTCACGGCGCCAGCTCGACGCCGTGGCGGTCGAGGAAGTCGAGGAGCCCGTCGGTCGGTCCGGCGTCGACGAGCTCGGCGCGCCCCATCCACGCGACCGCCGCCGCGTCCGAGCGCGCCTCCGGTGTGCCGGCGGTCACCTCGGCGAGGTGGTCGAGGATGACCAGGTGGTGCGTCTCGGTGACGACCTCGTGGATGCCCACGAGCGGGCCCACGGCGACCTCGAGCGACGTCTCCTCGGCGACCTCGCGCGCGACCGCGGCGGCGAGCGACTCGCCGCGCTCGACCCGCCCGCCGGGGAGCGTCCAACGGCCGGCCATGGGCGGCTGCCCGCGCTGGATCACGAGCAGCCGTCGCCGCTCGTCGCGGACCACGGCACCCACGGCCACCTCGGGACGGTCGACGATCGCCCGCCTCCTCCGCTCGCCGGCGGCGCCCAGCGTAGGTCCACGGGGGCCGTCCTCGGGGAGGGGCATCCGGGGCTATCGTCCTGCGGGCTACCACGAGCGAGCAGGGAGCCTCCCGTGTCCGACGAGCTGGACCAGCTGCGCAAGACGGCCCGCGACTTCTGCGACCGGGAGATCCGGCCCGGGGCGCGTGACCGCGACCGCGACGAGTCCTTCCCGGCCGAGCTGGTCCAGAAGATGGCCGAGGTCGGCTTCCTCGGTGCCGCCATCCCCGAGCAGTACGGCGGCATGGGCCTCGACACCCACGGCTACCAGATCATCGTCGAGGAGGTCGGTGCCGCCGACTCGTCGATCCGCTCGATGATCTCGGTCAACCTCGGCCTGTTCGGCATGAGCCTCCTCACGTGGGGCACCGAGGAGCAGAAGGAGCGCTGGCTCCCCGGCATCTGCCGCGGCGAGCTCGGCGCGTTCGGTCTCACCGAGCCGGACGCGGGCTCGAACCCGTCGCAGATGACCTCGCGGGCCGAGAAGGTCAGCGACGGCTGGGTCATCAACGGCGCGAAGGTCTACATCACCAACGGCTCGCTCGGCGCGGTCACCAAGATCTTCGCCCGTGCGACCGATGGCGGGAACGACCTCGGCATCACCTGCTTCCTCGTGCCCCAGGACGCCGACGGCTACGAAGGCCGCCAGATCCACGGCAAGCTCGGCCTCCGCTCCGGCGACACCGCGGAGATCTCGCTCTCCGACGTCCACGTCGGCGACGACGCCGTCCTCGGCGACGTCGGCGGCGGCATGAAGGTCGCCCTGTCCGCGCTCGACAACGGCCGCTTCTCGCTCTCCGCGGGCTGCGTCGGGACCGCCCGCGAGGCGCTCGAGGTCGCGACGAAGTACGCGCTCGAGCGGCAGCAGTTCGGCAAGTCGATCGCGTCGTTCCAGCTCGTCCAGGAGCTCCTCGCCGCGATGCACGTCGACTACTCCGCCGCCAAGGCGCTCGTCGACAAGGTCGCGGTCAAGAAGGAGGCCGGCGAGCGGTTCTC
>JAHWKB010000366.1 GCA_019348115.1 Actinomycetota bacterium
CGGGTCACCGGCTGGTTGTGGCCCTTCGACTGACGGAGCGACGGTGAGCGAGCACGATCCGGACGAGCTACGGCGACGCTGGGGGCCGGGGAGCCGGGCCTCGCGGTCGACGCCGCCCGCCGTCCCCGACGCCGCCGAGGCGTCCGCGGACACGAGCGGCGCCCCGGTCGACACGCTCGCGCCGCCGAGCGGCGTCCCGGCGTCGGCGCAGCCCTTCCCCGTGCCGCCGCCGCCCGGGTGGGACGCGGACGACGAGGGCCCGGGCTCGCCACGCGGGTCCATCCGTCCCCCCGACACGACCGGGACCGTCGACGCGCCGCTGCCCGGCCAGGGCGGGGCGCGCCGGCGCGGTGTCGCCGCCGGGCTCGTCGGCGCCCTCGTGGGGGCCGTGATCGGGACCGCCGGGACGCTCGCGGTCGTCCGCTCCACGCCGGCGTTCTCAGGCGGGGGCTCGGTGCAGGCACCGGTCGTGCGCACCCAGGGCGGGGACGTCGTCTCGAACGTCGTCCCGGCGGTCGCCCAGGCCGTCACGCCGTCGGTCGTGCGCATCGACATCCTCACGTCCGCGGGGACGGGCGAGGACCGCATCACCCGTGAGGTCGGGCTCGGCTCGGGGGTGATCTACCGCTCCGACGGCTACATCCTCACGAACAACCACGTCGTCGAGCAGGCCAGCGAGCTGCGCGTCCGGCTCGCGAACGGCGACTCGCTGGCCGCGGAGCTGGTCGGGACGGACCCCCTCAACGATCTCGCGGTCCTGCGGGTGGATCGCACCGGCCTGCCCGCCATCAACCTGCGCGAGGAGCCCCCGATCACGGTCGGCGAGACCGCGATCGCCATCGGGTCCCCGTTCGGTCTCGACGCGACCGTCACCGCCGGCGTCGTGTCCGCGATCAACCGCGACATCCAGGTGCCCGAGGAAGGCGGCTCGCTCGTCATCCCCGCGGTCGTGCAGACGGACGCGGCCATCAACCCGGGGAACTCGGGCGGCGCGCTGGTCGACGCGAACGGCCGCCTGATCGGCATCAACACCGCCATCCTGTCCGGCACCGGCGGCAGCCAGGGGGTGGGGTTCGCCATCCCGGTCTCCCAGGCCGTCGCCTCCGCCGACGAGCTGATCGAGGTGGGCTTCGTCCGCCACCCGTTCCTCGGCATCACGGGGGTCGACGTGACGCCGGAGGTGGCCGCGCGGTTCGACCTCGAGGTCGACGAGGGGGCCGTCGTCGACTCCGTCCAGGAGGGCAGCGCCGCCGACCGCGCCGGCCTGCAGCAGAACGACATCATCGTGGCGCTGAACGGCGAGCCGATCGAGAACATGTCGGACCTCGTCGTCTCCCTCCGGCGGTTCGACCCCGACGACGTCGTGACCCTCGACCTGCTCCGCGACGGCGAGGAGCTCCGGGTCGAGGTCACGCTCGACGAACGCCCCCGGTGAGGGGAGCCCCGACCGGCGCCTGAGGGGCGCCGGTCGTCGGTAGGCTCGGCGCCGGCGCCGGGTCCGGGGCCGCGGCCGGGAGGAGGTGTGACGTGGGCAACTTCGGGTTCCAGGAGATGCTCCTCGTCGCCGCCGTGGCACTGCTCGTCTTCGGGCCCGAGCGCCTCCCCGAGCTGGCACGCAACGCCGGGAAGATGCTCGCGAGGTTCCGCGCCGAGACGTCGAGGTCGATCGACGACCTCAAGCGCGCCGCCGACCTCGAGGACCTCGACCGGGAGCTGCGGGGGTTGCGCTCCGACCTGTCCGCGGTCAAGTCGTCGGTGACCGGCGCCTTCGCCGCGGAGCCGGTCCGGCCGCGCGCGCGTCCCGCGGAGGCGCCGCCGCCGATCGACCCGGAGGCGCCGTAGTGTCGCGCCGGTCCGTGGTGGCCGCCGGCCTCGCCGTCGTCGGCTCGTACGCCGCGCTGCGCTCACCGCCGGCACAGGTGTGGGACCGGCGCGCCGGCGTGGCGCTGTCCCGCCCCCTGGGCCGAACCGGTGACGCGGTCATCTCGGCGGGGACCGACCTCGGCTCCGTCTACGCCATCGCCGGCGTCAGCGCGGTGCTCGCCGCGAGCGGGCGCCGACGTGCGGCGCTCGACGTCCTCGGCGCCGGCGCGGTCGGGTGGACGGTCGCGCAGGCGGTCAAGCCGCTCGTCAAGCGACCACGGCCCTACGAGGCGCACGGGGCCTTCCGTCTCGTCGCCGAGCCGGCCGGGGCGTCGTGGCCCAGCGGACACGTCGCGGTGGCGGCCGCGATGGCGGCCGCGGTGGCACCGGCGATGTCGCCCGCGGGACGGGTCGGCGCGGCCGTCTCCACCGCGTTCGTGTCGGTGTCACGCATCTACGTCGGCGTGCACTACCTCACGGACGTGGTCGCCGGCGTGGGGCTCGGGGTCCTGTCCGCCCGCGCGTGGGGCGCGGCGCGACGCGCGGTGTCGCGCCGCGCCTGATCCGGCGTCAGCCCACCGACAGCGGCAGCTTGCGGCCGATGAGGGAGTCCTTCGACCG
>JAHWKB010000367.1 GCA_019348115.1 Actinomycetota bacterium
AGGTCAGCTGGGACCTCGCCGCGGCCGAGAAGCAGGGCTACGAGCACTTCATGCTCAAGGAGATCCACGAGCAGCCGCAGGCCGTGCTCGACACGCTCCGCGACCGGCTGACCGACGGCAAGCTCCACCTCGACGAGCTCCGCACCGACGAGCACGAGCTCGGCCGCATCGACAAGGTGTTCATCGTCGCCTGCGGGACCTCGCTCCACTCCGGGATGGTCGGCAAGCTCGCGATCGAGCACTGGGCCGGCGTGCCGGTCGAGGTCGAGGTCGCGAGCGAGTTCCGCTACCGCGACCCCATCCTCAACCCGCACACGCTGGTGATCGCCATCTCGCAGTCCGGCGAGACGAGCGACACCATCGCGGCCGCCACGCACGCGAAGGACCAGCGGGCGCCCGTCCTCGCGATCGTGAACGTGGTGGGCTCCACCCTGGCGCGGCAGGCCGACGGCGTGCTCTACACCCATGCCGGCCCCGAGGTCGCGGTCGCCTCGACCAAGGCGTTCACGACCCAGATCGTCGGGTGTCTGCTCGTCGGGCTCTACCTCGCGCAGACCCGCAACGCCATGTACCCGAGCGAGGCGGAGGACACCCTCCGTCGGCTGCAGCAGCTCCCGGGGTCCCTCGAGAAGGTGCTGGAGCTCGACGGACAGATCCGCGACCTCGCCGACCGCTACAAGGACGTCCACTACACGATGTTCATCGGGCGGCACACGGGTCTGCCGATCGCCTACGAGGGGGCGCTGAAGCTCAAGGAGATCAGCTATCTCCACGCCGAGGCGTTCCCCGCCGGCGAGATGAAGCACGGGCCGATCGCGCTGATCGAGGAGGGCTCGCTCGTGGTCGCGCTCGCGCCCGAGGGCCACGTGTTCTCGAAGATGGTCAGCAACATCCAGGAGGTGAAGGCTCGCGGGGCGTCGGTCATCGCGATCGGCACCGAGGGCTCGACCGCCGCCCTCGCCGAGCACGCCGACCACATCCTCACGATCCCCGAGGCGAGCCACGAGCTGTCCTCGCCGGTCCTGTCGGTCGTGCCGCTGCAGCTCCTCGCGTACCACGTGGCGGTTGCGCTCGGGAAGGACGTCGACCAGCCCCGCAACCTCGCCAAGACCGTCACGGTGGAGTGACCATCCTCCCGCCAGGCGCACCCGTGTCCGAGGTGCCGTTGCTCGACGCGGCGGCGGCGCGCGTCGGCGACGAGCGTGCCGTCGACGCGGGCGGGTCGTGGGCGCGGCTGATGGAGCGTGCGGCGGGCCACCTCGCCCGTGGGGTCGTCGCGGCCGCCGGCGGACGCGGGTACGGCGGCAAGGTCGCGATCCTCGTCGGCAAGGGCAACAACGGCGGTGACGGCTGGGCCGCCGCCCGCCGGCTGCGGTCGCTCGGGGCCGCGGCCTGGGTCGTGGCGGTGCCCGGCGTGGACGCCGGCATGTCCGACGAGGCGACCGAGAACCGCCGGCGCTGGATCGACGCCGGCGGCCGCACGTCGTCCGGGCTCGCCGACCTCGACGCGGCGCTCGACTGGGCGGACGTCGCGGTCGACGCCCTCCTGGGCACCGGCATCGACGGCGCGCCCCGCGGCGACGTCGGCGTCGCGACCCGGGCGCTCCTGCGCGCGCACGAGCGCGGGCTGACCGTCGTCGCCTGCGACATCCCGAGCGGCGTGTCCTCCGACGACGGCAGCGCCCCGGAGGGCGCGGTCCGCGCCGACCTCACCGTGACGTTCGGCGGCTGGAAGCGCGGGCTGCTGCTGCACCCGGGTGCGGCCCATGCCGGGCGGGTGGTCGTCGGCGAGCTCGGTCCGTCCTACGACCCGCCGACGGTGGCGTGGCGTGCCCTCACGGCGGTCGGCGCGGCGCCGGCGCGCCTCGGCGACGACACGGACAAGCGCGCCCGCGGGGTCGTGAAGATCGTCGCCGGCTCGGTGGGTTCCGGCGGCGCTGCCGTTCTCTGCGCCCGCGGCGCGCTGGCCGCCGGCGCCGGCCTCCTGACCCTCGCGACGCCGGCGCACGTCCAGCGCGTGATCGTGCCGGTCATCCCGCCCGCGATGACCGAGCCCCTCGCCCACGCCGGCGAGGCGATCTCCCCCAAGGGGGCGGCCCAGCTCGAGCTCGCCGGGGTCGACGTCGTCGCGGCCGGTCCGGGCCTGACCCCGGGGGAGGGCACCTACGCTCTCGCCCGCCGGCTCCTCGCCGAGGCCCCGCGCGTGGTGCTCGACGCGGACGCCCTGAACGTCTTCCGTGACGACCCGTCCGCGCTCGCCGACCACGCCGGCGACCTCGTCCTCACCCCGCACGAGCGCGAGCTCGCCCGCATCGGCGGGGGCTCCGACGGCGAGGACGCATGGGGCCACCGCGTCGAGCGGGTCCCGGCGCTCGCCGAGGAGTACGGGGCGACGATCGTCGCCAAGGGCCCCGGCACGATCGTCGCCGCGCCGGACGGCCGCGTGTGGGTGTGCCCGACCGGCTCGCCGGCGCTCGGCAGCG
>JAHWKB010000368.1 GCA_019348115.1 Actinomycetota bacterium
CCGCCGACCGGAAGGACCGAGGATGTGGCTCCCGCTCGCGATCGTCGCCCTCCTCGCCGTGGCGATCTGGTTCATCTACCGCGCCTCCAGCGGGCGCGGCCCCGAGGAGCCGGACCCCACCGCGGGGGACACGCGCCGCCGCGACATCTGAGCGCCCTCACCCCTGGACGCCGCCGGGCTCTCCCTGGATAGTGGGAGTGTCCGGGAACGCGCGACCGTGGGGGCACGGATGGACGGCACGATCGATCGACGGTTCGTGGGAGGCGTGCTGCTCGCCGGCGGCGTCCTCGCGATGGTCGGCAACGGCCTGCATCCGATCCTCGACCCGGACAGCGGGGCGACGCAGCTGGTCGCCATCGCGGGGGACACGGCGTACTGGAGCGCGCTCCACCTCGTGGTGGTCCTCGCCGTCGTGCTGCTGACGGCCGGGACGGTGCTCTTCGCGCGCGGGTTCACCGGCACCGCCGGCGAGTCCGCCGCATGGCTGGCGGCGGTCCTCGCCGTCATCGGGGGGTCGATCTTCGCCCTCCAGCTCGGGGGCCTCGACGGTGCGGTCATGACCGTGCTCGCCGAGGAGCTGGCGGCCGGCGGCGACGAGGCGGCGCTGACGGCGACCGCGTCGGCGATGGCGGCGCTCGACGTGGGCCTGCTCGGGATCGTGACGATCGTCTACCTCGGGGGCACCTTCGTCGCGCTGGGGTGGGCCATGCACGTGACCGCCATCTCGGCGCCGTGGATCCGCTGGACGGCGTTGGTCGCCGGCGGAGCCGGCGTCGTCGTCGGGACGCTGATGTACCTGCGCGTCGCCGATGGGGTGGCGTTCTACGGGTTCCGGCTGGTGGCGCTCGCGGTCACCGTGGCGGCGCTCGGCCTCGCCGTGGAGCTGCGCCGGTCGGAGGCGCCCGCCGGCGTCCCGACCTCGGCCGCGCCGGCCTGACCGACGCGGTCGCTTCGCACGGTTCGGTCGCGGTCGCCCCGGTCCCTGTGCTCCCGGCGAGTAGCGTCGGGGCGCACCCTGGCCCCGGACCGACGGACCTCACGCGCGCATGGACGGCACCGCCGCGCTGCTCGTGACCGCCGCCGTCCTGGTGGCGACGATCGTCGTGCTCGTCCGCGAGCTCTACCCGGTCGCCCCGACGCTCGTCGCCGCCCTGCTCTCCCTCGTCCTCCTGGGGGTCGTCGCGCCCGGTGAGGCGTTCGCCGGCCTGTCCTCGTCCGCGACGCTCACGGTTGCGGGGCTGTTCCTCGTCGCGCGCGCCGTCCGCGACCACGTGGGTCTCGAGCGCGGGGTCGCCTCCCTCATGGGCGGCGCACGGTCGGACACCGGCGCGCTGGCGCGACTCGCGACGCCGATCGCCGCCGCCTCGTCGGTCATCGCCAACACGCCGCTGGTCGCGACGCTCGCGCCCATCACCCGGACGTGGGCGGAGCGGAACGGCCGGGCGCCGTCGAAGCTCCTCATGCCGGTGTCGTTCGCCGCCATCCTCGGGGGGACCGTCACCACCATCGGCACGTCGACGACCCTGGTCGTGTCGGGCCTCGTCGAGACGAGCCTCGGTGCGCCGTTCTCGTTCCTCGAGGTGACGCCCGTCGGGGTGCCGGTCGCCGTCCTCGGCCTCGGGCTGCTCATCCTCCTCGCCCCGCGGGTCCTCCCCGACCGGCGGAGCGTCTACTCCCAGGTCGCCACGCACGAGCGGGACTACACCTTCCGGTTGAAGGTCGTCGCGGACGGTCCCTACGACGGGCGGTCGATCGCGGCGGCGCACCTGCGGAACCTCGAGAACACCTACATCGCCGCGGTCGAGCAGGGCGACCGCCGGATCGCGCCGGTCGCGCCGGACCTCGTCCTCCACGCCGGCGACGTGCTGACGTTCGTCGGACGGGTCGACCGCGTGCGAGGGCTCGTGGACGGCGAGGGGCTCGCGTTCGCCGACGAGACCCAGGCCGACCTGCTGCACGGCGACACCCACGGCCTGCACGAGGTCGTCGTCGGTGGCAGCTCCGTCCTCGCCGGCCGGACGCTCAAGGACACGAGCTTCCGGGGGCGCTACGGGGCGGCGGTGCTCGCGATCCACCGCGCCGGCGAGCGCGTCGAGGGCAAGCTCGGCACCGTCCACCTCCAGGCCGGCGACGCGCTGCTCGTGCTCGCCGACGACGGGTTCGCCGAGCGCTGGCAGGGACGCTCCGACTTCGCCGTCCTCGTCCCGCTGGAAGAGGTGAGCGACGGGCGCGAGCGCCGGCGTGGTCTCGTCCTCGCCACGGTCGGCGGCATGGTGCTGGCGGCGGCGTTCGGGCTCACGTCGACGCTGCTGGCGGTCCTCGGTGCCGTGGCGGTGCTGATGGTCACGCGGACGCTGCGCCTCAGCGACGCGCGGAACGCGCTCGACCTCGAGGTGCTCACGATGATCGCCGCCGCGATCGGCCTCGGGGCGGCCGTGACCGCCTCCGGGCTCGCGGAGCTGCTGGCGGGCGGCATCGCCGG
>JAHWKB010000113.1 GCA_019348115.1 Actinomycetota bacterium
ATCTCCTCGGCGGCCTCGAGGTTGGTCTTCAGCACGACCTCCTCGAGGTTCGAGCCGTCCCCTCCCGTGAACTTGCCGGTGTTGACGTCGATGACCTTCATGGCCTCGGTGGCCTCGATGATCAGGTACCCGCCGGAGGGCAGCCACACCTTGCGGTCCATCGCCTTGCGCAGCTGCTCCTCGACGTCGTACGCGGCGAACAGGGTCTTCGGGGTCTCGCGCTCCTCGGCCTTCGGCTCGTACAGCTCGATCTTGTCGAGCAGGTCGGGCGCGACCTCGTCGAGGTAGTCGCGCACCTGGGCGTGCAGCTCCGCGTCGTCGACGATGCACCGGGTGAAGTCGGGTCCGAAGTTGTCGCGGATGACCTTGACGACGAGCGGGGGCTCCTCGTAGACGGCGGTGAGCGCCTTCGCCTCGGCGGCCCTCGAGCTGACGGCCTCCCACTTGGCGAGGAGGCGCTCGAGGTCGGCCTCGATGGCCTCGTCGGACGCCTCGGAGGCGGCCGTCCGCACGATCACGCCGTGCTCCGACGGCTTGAGCTTCTTCACGATCCGGCGGAGCCGGTCGCGCTCGTCGTCCGTGAGCTTCCGGGAGATGCCGAACAGGTCCGAGTTGGGGGCCAGGACCATGTAGCGCCCGGCCAGGGAGAGGTTCATGGTGAGCCGCGGGCCCTTGGTGCCCATCGGGTCCTTGGTGACCTGGACGAGCACGGTCTGGCCGGGCTTCAGCGCATCCTCGATGCGAGGGTTGGCTCCCGCGTTCTCGTCGAGGTCGAGCTCGTCGTAGAGCACCTCGCCGGCGTAGAGGACCCCGTTGCGTCCCTTCCCGATGTCGAGGAAGGCGGCCTCCATGCCCGGCAGCACGTTCTGGACGCGCGCCATGTAGATGTTGCCGACGTAGGTCACGTCCTCCTTGCGGGTGACGTAGTGCTCGGCGACCGTGCGGTCCTCGAGGACGGCGATCTGGGTGCGGTCCTCCTGGGACGTGACGAGCATCGTCCGGGGCGGCCCGTCGAGGAGAGCGCGGCGGACCTCCTCCGACACACCGGCCTGGCGCTGGTCGCGGCCGCCGGAACGACCGCCACGGGAGGAGCCACCGGAGCGGCCCCCGCGCTTGGCGGCCATGCGGGTGCCACCGCGGGCGATCGCCTCCTCGGTCTCCTCCTCACCGGTCGCGGGCGCGTCCTCGCCGCCGTCGTCGCCCGAGCGGCCCTTCGCGCCGTCGCCCCCGCGACCACCGCCGCCACCACGTCCCCGGCCTCCACGACCACCGCGCCGGCCACGGCGCCCGCGCCGGCGACCGCCCGAGCCACCCTCGTCGTCACCGTCCCCGTCGTCGGCGCGGGAGCCGTCGCCGGTGTCCTCGTGGGACCGGTCGTCGTTGCCGGCGTCGCCACCGGCGTCGGCGTCGGCGTCGCGCGGGGAGCGTCGCGTCGAGGCACCACCCACCGCCTTGCGGCTGCGGGTACGCGTCCGCGTCCGACCGGCGTCGGCGGAGCTGGTGTCGTCGGTGGTCGGTGTGTCGGTCGAGGTCGGGTCGTCGCTGCGGTCGGTCACAGGGATGGCTCGCTTGGTCAGGCGGCCTCCGCGGAACGTGCCGGTTCCAGTGGAACGACCTCACCGCTCAGCGCTTCGCGCAGGCCCCCGTCGAGAGGCTCACCCTGGGCGACGCGCCGGTGGACCCGTGGGGTCGGCAGCGCGTCCGCTGGAGCATCGGACGGTGGCGGCGAGGCGCCCCGGTCCGCCGCGGGATCGCGGCGGGACGTGAGCGCGGTGAAGAGGTCGGTCGGTCGGACGGTCGGTCCGTCGTTGCGGAGCACCGCACGGAGAGTGGGGTGGAGCGCGCCGCCGGTGTCGGCGGGGCGCAAGAAAGCTCGGAGTGCGAGGAGGGCCGGCCGGACGTCGATGGGCTTCTCCTCCCCGTTGGGGCGGAGTCGCAGCACCTCGGCGGACGTCGCGGCGACGAGCTCGTCGCTGGCATCGCGGAGCCGGTCGACCTGTGCGGTCGCGGCGTCCTCGTCGGCCTCGGGGAGCACGAGCTCCCACAGCGTCGCCCCCAACATCTTCGCCAGCTTCGGCGCGCCGTCGGGGACCTCCAGGTAGGTCGTGATGTCCATGCCACCGGGGAGGGTGGCGGACAGCCGGCCGAGATCCGGTCCCGGATCGATCGGCGCGGCGAAGGTCAGCTCGGCGTACTCGCCGGTGGAGGCGTACCCGACGGGGAGGGCGTCCGGGAACGACACCTTGGCGTGCGGGTTGAAGCCTTCGGAGTACGCGATCGGCAGGTCGGCCCGGCGCAGCGCCCGCTCCCACACGGAGGTGAGGTCACGCGCCGACACGAAGCGGACGCGACCCTCCTTCGTGTAGCGGATGCGGATGCGTTGCACGGGTGACTCGTCCTGCTCTGGGCCTCAGGCCCGGTCGGTGATGCGCGCCGGCATGATCGGCAGCCCGCCCCCACCGAGGCCCGAGGGCACCACCGGCAGCGTCGCGTTGGCCGCGTCATAACCGGTGTCGTGGGCGATGTCCAACCCGGGGCAGACCCCGCAGTCGTAGCACGGCGTCCAGCGGCAGTCGTCGACCTCGTCCCCCGAGAGCGACTCCTGCCAGTCCTGCCACAGCCACGCCTTCTCGAGCCCGGAGTCGAGGTGGTCCCACGGCAGCACCTCGTCCTCGTCGCGGTCGCGGTACGAGTACCGCGCCAGCGGGACGTCGGTCTCCTCGAGCGCCTGCATCCAGGTGTCGAGCGTCGGCATCTCGTGCCAGCCGTCCATGCGGGCGCCGAGCTCCCAGGCGCGCTCGACGGCGGCGGCGACGCGGCGGTCACCGCGGCCGAGGAGGCCCTCGATGACGCCCTCCTCCGGGTCGTTGGTCCGGAGCTTGAGGCCGCTGTGGTCCTTGATGGCGTGCCGGATCAGCTTGAGCTTGCGGTGGATCTCCTCCGGCGTGTCCTGCGCGACCCACTGGAACGGGGTGTGGGGCTTCGGGACGAACCCGCCGACCGAGGTGGTGACCTTGTTCTTGTGCCCGTGCTTGCGGGCGATCTCGTAGACCTTGATCGACAGGTCGGCGATCGCGAGCACGTCCTCGTCGGTCTCGGTGGGCAGGCCCACCATGAAGTAGAGCTTGCAGTGGCGCCAGCCGTTCGCGAACGCGATCTCGGCGGTGCGGAGCATGTCCTCCTCGGACACCATCTTGTTGATGACGCCCCGCATGCGCTCGGAGCCCGCCTCGGGCGCGAACGTGAGGCCGGTGCGGCGGCCGTTGCGGGCCAGCTCGTTCGACAGCGTCACGTTGAACGCGTCGACGCGCGTTGACGGGAGCGACAGCGACGTCGCGGTGCCCTCGTACTCGTCGGCGAGGTCGCGCGCGATCGTGCCGATGTCGGCGTGGTCGGCGCTCGAGAGGCTGAGGAGGCCGACCTCCTCGAAGCCGGTGTTCTTCAGGCCCTCGCGGACGAGGTTGGAGATGGTCTCGGGCTTCCGCTCGCGGACCGGGCGGGTGATCATCCCGGCCTGGCAGAAGCGGCAGCCGCGGGTGCAGCCGCGGAAGATCTCGACGCTGAAGCGCTCGTGGACGACCTCGGTCATCGGCACGATCTGCTTCTTGGGGTACTGCCACTGCTCGAGGTCCTGCACGGTCCGCTTCGGCACGATCGCCGGCACCCCGGGCTCGACCGCGACGGTGGCCTTGAGGCGCCCGTCGTCGGTGTAGCGCGCCTCGTAGAACGCCGGGATGTAGACGCCCTCGACGCCGGCGAGCCGCTTCAGGAGCGCGTGCCGATCGCGGCCGTCCTCGCGCTTCCAGGCACGGACGACGTCGTCGATCTCGAGCGTGACCTCCTCGCCGTCACCCATGACCGCAGCGTCGATGAACGGCGCGAGCGGCTCGGGGTTGTACGCGGCGTGGCCGCCGACGAGCACGATCGGGTCGTCGGCGGTGCGTTTCGCCGAGCGGACCGGGATGCCGCCGAGGTCGAGCAGGTTCAGCAGGTTGGTGTGCGCGAGCTCGTGCGGGAGCGTCACCGCGAACACGTCGAAGGCCCACAGCGGGTGGTGGTTCTCGAGCGAGAACGTCGGGATGCCGTGCTCCCGCATGATCGCCTCGAGGTCGACCCACGGGGCGTAGCTGCGCTCGGCGAGGGTGGTCGGGCGCTCGTTCAGGATCTCGTAGAGGATCTGGATGCCCTGGTTGGGCTGGCCGACCTCGTAGGCGTCGGGGTAGTTCAGCAGCCAACGGACATCGGCGGAGCCCCACGGCTTGAAGGTCTGGTTGTGCTCGCCACCGACGTACTGCGCCGGCTTCTTCACCGACGGCAGGAACGGCTCGAGCGCCTCGAAGTACGACGGCGGCGTCTCCGGGTCCACGGCACGACGGACCGCGGCACGGTCGACGGGCGGGGCGATCTGGAGCAGGGCGGGAGGGGGCGTCAAGATGCCTCCGGGGCAAGAGGTCCGCGGGCGAACACACGCGTGCTCCCGAGGGTACCAACGGCCCTGTCCCCCGCCCCCGGCCGCGAACTGCGCCGGATCTGTACACGCTTCTTCGGGACGGGTCCGAGGAACCGTGTACAGATCCGGGGCGGGGGAGGTCAGAAGCGGCGCATGTGGACGTTGAGGAGGAGACCGACGAGGACGAAGCTGGCGATGAGGGAGGTGCCCCCGTAGCTCACGAACGGGAGCGGGATCCCGATCACGGGCATGATCCCGATGCCCATGCCCACGTTGACGAACACCTGGAAGACCAGCAGCCCGACGGTGCCGACGGCGAGGAGCATGCCGAAGCGGTCCTTGGCCATCATCCCGATGCGGAGGCCCCGCCACACGAGCAGGATGAACAGCCCGAGGACGATCGAGGCGCCGAAGAAGCCGAGCTCCTCGCCGACGACCGTGAAGATGAAGTCGGTGTGGTTCTCGGGCACGTAGGCGAGGTTGGTCTGGGTGCCGTTGAACAGCCCCTTGCCGAAGACCTGCCCGGAGCCGATCGCGATCATCGACTGCTCGCCGTTGTAGACGTACCGGGCGTCGCTGCCGGCGGGGTCGAGGAAGGCGGTCAGGCGCTGGACCTGGTGCTCCTGGAGGAGGCCGAGGCGGATGACCGCCCAGAACCCGACGCCGCCGAGGGCCGCGAGGCCGACGAGGTAGCGCGCGAGCACCCCCCCGGCGAGGAGCATGATGAACGCGGTCCACACGAACACGGTCGCCGAGCCGAGGTCGGGCTGGAGCATGATCAGCCCGATGGGGATGCCGATGACCACCAGCGACACCAGCACCGTGACGATGCCCGGGTCCTCGCGGCGTTCGTGCAGGACCGTCGCCAGGCCCACGATGACGGCGACCTTGGCGACCTCGGCCGGCTGGAACTGGAAGCCGCCGACGGCGAGCCACGCCTGCTGACCGTTCACCTCGACCCCGAGCGGGCTGAGGACGACGGCGAGCCCGAGCAGCGCCAGCACGTAGAGGACCGCGCTGTAGGCGCGGAAGTAGCGGTAGTCGAACACCGCGGCGAGGACCATCGCGGCGACGCCGATGCCGAAGCTGATGAGCTGACGGGTCGCGAGGCCCCGGGCCAGCGCCGGTCCCGTCTCGGGCGTGACGTGCGCCTTGGCGCTGTAGATCATCACGACGCCGATGACGGTCAGGAGCAGCGCCACGCCGACGAGCACCGGGTCGAGGTGGCGGACGGGCGCGTAGGCGTCCATCCACTTGTCCTGGACCTTCTCGCGCATCAGCCGCTGCGTGCGGTCCTGTCCGTAGCCGAGCTCCATCAGTCCACGTTCCCCGGTCCGGCCACGAACGGCCGGACCTCGAGGTCGAAGGCCGCCTGGAAGATGCGAGCCGCGATCGGCGCGGCGGTCTGGCTCCCGCCGCCGCCCTGCTCGACCGAGACGACGACGACGTAGCGCGGGTCGTCGGCCGGCGCGTACGACGCGAACCACGCGTACGGGACCTTGGGCTTGAGCTCGGCCGTGCCGGTCTTGCCGGCGACCGGGATCGTGTCGAGCGGGAAGTCGGCCGCGAGGAAGGCGAGGCGACCGGTCCCGCGCTCGTGCATCACGACCTCACGCAGGCCCTGCCGGATGGCGGCGAGCCCCGCACCGTCGACCGGCAGCTTGCCGAGCGGCTCGGGGCTGAACTCCTCGACGACCTCGCCCTCGGCGTCGACGACCTTCTGGCCGATCCGGGGCGCGTACAGGGTGCCGCCGTTCGCGATGGCGGCGTAGGACGCGGCGACCTGCAGCGGGGTGGTGAGGACGTCGCCCTGCCCGATGGACGAGTTCACGGCGTCACCGCCGCGCCACTTGCCGCCGTCGCGGCAGAGGTCGGCGTTGACCTCACGGGCGTAGCCTGGCGGGAGCGACTCCGCCTTGCTGCAGTACGTGTCCTTGTTCTCCGCCCAGTAGGCCGTCCGCCAGGCACGGCTGGGGATCTGGCCCGCACGCTCGTACGGCAGGTCGATGCCGAGGGTGCGACCGAACCCGAAGTCGTGCGCGACCCGGGGAAGGACCTCGTCGACCTCACCGGTGTCGTTCAGCTGGTTGGTCTCGCGGACCCACTGCTGGGCGGCGAGCTCGTAGAAGTACGGGTCGCACGAGCGGCGCAGCGCGCCGGCGAGGTCGAGGTTGCCCTCGTGGCGGTTGTTCCAGTTGCGGAAGGTGATGTTGCCGAGCTTCCACGACGGCGGACACGGGAGCGTCGTCGACGGTCCGACCAGGCCGGCCTCGAGCGCGGCGGCCCCCGTCACGGTCTTGAAGACCGAGCCCGGGGGGTAGGCGGACTGGATCGCGCGGTTGAGCAGCGGGAAGTGGGCCGTCTCCTCGTCCTCGTCGCTGTCGTTGAGCCAGCTCCAGTAGTCCTGGCTGACGCCGCCGACGAACTCCGACGGGTCGTACGTCGGCCACGACGCGAGCGCGACGACGCTCGCGTCGCGGGCGTCGAGCACCACTGCGGAGCCGGCGACGGACGGCAGGTAGCGGCCGTCCTCGCGTTGGATCTCGCGGCTCGCGAGGATCCCCTCCTCGAGGATGCGCTCCGTCTCGCGCTGGAGAGCGAGGTCGATCGAGGTCCACAGGTCGTCGCCACGGACGGGCGCGCGCTCGCCGAGCTTGCTCTGGACGATGCCCTTGGCGTTCACCTCGAGCTTGCGCAGGCCCTCCTCACCGTGGAGGTAGCGCTCGTAGGTCTTCTCGATGCCCGCCCAGCCGATGAGGTCGCCCTGGCGGTAGTCGGCGAACTGTGACTTCTCCAGATCCTTCTGGCTGATCTCGCCGAGGTAGCCGACGAGATGGGCCGCCACCGTGCCGTTCGGGTAGGTGCGCACCGGCAGGGTCTCGGCCTCGATGCCGGGGAAGAGCTCCTGGTGCTCGGACACCGCGAAGATGACCTCGGCGGGCACGTCGACCGCGATCGGGACGGGCCGGAACGGGGAGTACTTGCGG
>JAHWKB010000114.1 GCA_019348115.1 Actinomycetota bacterium
CGTGAGGGTGGCCGTACCGTGGGCGCCGGACGCGTCACCAAGATCCTCAAGTAGTAGTTCCGTCCGCGCCCCGTCGGGGCAGGTTCCTGCGGGGACTCCGAAAACACAGTCGCCCCTACGGAACCTCCCCCGACGGGTCGCTAGCTCTCCCCTCGGTGTCGTCACCGGTCGGGAGTAGAGAGAAGAAGTGGTATGCCGAAGAACGACAACAGGCCGAAGGTGACGCTGGCTTGCCCGGAGTGCAAGGAGCGGAACTACATCACCACCAAGCACCGGGTGAACCAGCGCGAGCGCATCGAGCTGAAGAAGTACTGCCCGCGGTGCCGGGAGCACACGCTCCACAAGGAAACGCGCTAACCGCGGACCCGTCCGTGCGAGCCCCTGCCCCCTGGGCGGGGGCTCGTCGGCGTTCACTAGGCTCGGCGCTCCCACTGCGTAGGAGCGCTCCCTTGCCACTGAACCGCGACCGGATCGGGACGGAGTACCCGAGCTACACCTACGAGGTGTCGCGCGAGAAGATCCGCGAGTACGCCGCGGCGCTGGGCGAGACCGACCCGCGCTACTTCTCGGACGGCGACGACTGCGTCGCCCCGCCGACCTTCGCGGCCTGCTTCACCATCATCAAGGGCGGCCAGGCGATGTTCACCGATGCCGGGCTCGGCGCCCACCCGGCGCTGGTCCACGGCGCCCAGAGCTTCGAGTTCGGCGACGAGCCCCTGCGCCCCGGTGACGTCGTCGAGTGCACGCCCCGCATCGCCGACATCACCTCCAAGGGCCGCAACGAGTTCCTCACCCTCGAGGTCGACTGCCGGCGGCAGGGGTCCGGCGACCGTGCCGTCCTGTCCCGGGGGACCATCGTGTTCCTCGGTTCCGCCCCGCAGCGCGAGTCCACCGGCGACGCCGAGGTGTCCGCATGAGCGACCTGACCCCCGGGACCGAGCTCCCCACGATCTCCCAGACGAGCAACCTCGTCACGTCCGTCATGTACGCCGGCGCGTCCGGCGACATGAACCCGCTCCACTACGACGAGTCCTTCGCGTCGAACGTGAGCCCCACCGGTGGGATCATCGCCCACGGGATGTACTCCATGGGCCTCGCCTCGCGGCTGCTGACCGAGTGGGCCGGCGGGCCCGACCGCGTCCTCGCGGTCGAGGTCCGGTTCACCAAGCCGTGGCCGGTCAACTCGACCACGACGTTCGGTGGGACGGTGCTCTCCGTCGAGGACGGCGTGGCCACCGTCGAGCTGTGGGCCGACAACGTCGGCGGCGACCGGGTCCTCTCCGGCACCGGACGTGTCCGCGCCTGACGCCAGCACGACGGTTGTCGCCCGAGCCGTCCGGTCGGTACGCTCGCGGGCACGCTGCCCCGACGTGGGCAGCGTTCCCGTGTCGCGGCCGTCGTGGCAGCACCAGCGGCGCCCTCGTGCGCGGGTCTACGGGAGTAGCTCAATTTGGTAGAGCACCGGTCTCCAAAACCGGCGGTTGGGGGTTCAAGTCCCTCCTCCCGTGCGTGCACCCCCCACCGAGGACCTCGATGAACCGCGACCGCAAGAGCGAGGAAGAGCCGCGCACGCCCGAGCCTGTCGAGGCCGTGCCCGTCGGTTCGCTCGAGCGCACCGATCGTGAGCGCACGAGCCCGGCGCAGTTCCTGCGCGAGGTCCGCAGCGAGCTCAAGAAGGTCGCCTGGCCCGGTCGCAAGGAGGTCGCCTCCTACACCATGGTCGTGCTCGTCACGACGGCGGTGCTGACGGCCTTCGTCTTCGGGCTCGACGAGATCATCCGCAACGCGCTCCTCAACATCTTCGAGTAGGTCACCCGTGCCGGACGACAACACCACCCCAGACGACGCCATCGTGACGGAGGACGCCACCGAGGCGGCCGCCGCGCGCGACGACGCGTTCGACGACGAGACGCCCGCCTCGGACGAGGCGCCGGCGGCGACCGAGGCGATCGAGCCCGACGCCTCCGGGCGGCCGCAGAACGTCCCCTCCTCCGGCGCCACGCCGGAGGACCTGCCGACCTCCGGTGAGCTCGACGCGGGCCCCACCGACGCGCTCACCCGCGAGACGGCCGAGGGCACGAACGCCGACACCCAGGTCGAGGACCGGGAGCGCATCTCCGAGACCGAGCCCGTCGACCGGGCATCGGTCGAGGGCGACCCGCGCACCCCCGTCGCCGACGACACGGTCATGCACGTCGAGGACGAGGACACCACCTACGGCGGCGGCACCGAGGCCGACCTCACGACCCGTGACGACGACGCCCCGGTCGACGCCCCCGAGGCGGACGAGCCCGCCGCCGAGGGCGCTGCGACGGCGGCCGAGCTCGCCGCCGACGACGAGACCGCGCAGGCACAGGCCGAGGCCGACGCCGCTGACGACCTCGACGACCTGCTCGACATCGCCGGCGCGGAGACGAGCGGCGACGGGTTCCCCGAGCCCGGCGGTGGCCGCGTCCCGGCCGAGCACACCCCCGACGAGGCTGCGGCCGACACGGTCGCCGATCCGTCCGCGACCCCCGAAGGCGCCGACGAGGCGCCGGCCGAGCCCGCCATCAAGCCGCGGCCGCGCTCGATCGAGGACGTCCAGGACAAGCGCGACCTGATGCGCCTGTTCGGTGACTGGTTCGTGGTCCACACCTACGCCGGCTACGAGCAGCGCGTCAAGGACAACCTGATGTCGCGCGTCGAGGCCCTCGACGCCCACGACCGGATCTTCGAGGTGGTCATCCCCACCGAGGAGGTCACCGAGTTCAAGAAGGGCAAGAAGACCACGAGCCAGAAGAAGTTCCTGCCCGGCTACGTCCTCGTCCGCATGGAGATGGACGACGACACCTGGGCGATCGTGCGGCACACGCCGGCGGTCACGGGCTTCGTCGGCTCGACCGGGTCCCGTCCCGTGCCGCTGTCGGTGCGCGAGGTCGCGGACACGCTGAAGATCCCCGACCAGGTCGTCGAGGAGGTCGAGGGCGAGGCGGCACCGTCGGTGCCCGACAAGCCCGAGATCGACATCGACCTCGAGGTCGGCGAGACGATCCGGGTGACGTCGGGGCCGTTCGCGGACTTCACCGGCACCATCTCCGAGATCAACATCGACCAGGCCAAGCTCAAGGTGCTCGTGTCCGTCTTCGGACGTGAGACGCCCCTCGAGCTGCCGTTCGACAACGTCGCGAAGCTCTAGCTCCGCGAGTCACCACCGACGTGGGAGGCGACCTCGGTCGCCGCTCGTACCACGGGAGGAACACCGCAATGGCGAAGAAGGTCATCGGCTTCATCAAGCTGCAGATCCCGGCAGGACAGGCCAACCCGGCACCGCCGGTCGGCCCCGCCCTCGGTCAGCACGGCGTCAACATCATGGAGTTCTGCAAGAGCTTCAACGAGAAGACGCAGCAGATGCAGGGCGACATCGTCCCGGTCGAGATCACGGTCTTCGAGGACCGCTCGTTCACCTTCATCATGAAGACCCCGCCGGCGGCCCAGCTGCTGCTGAAGGCCGCGGGCATCAAGAAGGGCTCCGGTGTCCCGCAGGTCACGAAGGTCGGCAAGGTCTCCCGCGACCAGGTCCGCGAGATCGCCGAGAAGAAGATGCCCGACCTCAACGCCAACGACATCGACGGCGCCATGAAGATCATCGAGGGCACCGCCCGGTCGATGGGTCTGACGGTCGAAGGATGACAGCGACCTGCTCGGTCGACGGCTGAGCGCAACTTCCCCGGTGGCCTGCGGTCACCGGCCTCTCACGACGTGGGAGACGGGCACGACCCGTCGTCTGCACCACGAGGAGCATCGGACATGGCCAAGCACGGCAAGAAGTACCGCGAAGCGGCGGAGAAGATCGACCGCGACAAGCTCTACGGCCCCAAGGCCGCCTTCACCCTGCTGAAGGAGGTCACCAAGACGGCGTACGACCCGACGGTCGACTGCGCCTTCCGCCTCGGCGTCGACCCGCGCAAGGCGGACCAGATGGTCCGTGGCGCGGTGTCCCTTCCGCACGGCATCGGCAAGACCGCCACGGTCGCCGTGGTCGCCGGCGGTGCCAAGGTCGCCGAGGCGCGTGACGCCGGCGCCGACCACGTCGGTGGCGACGACCTCGTCGAGCAGCTCAGCAGCGGCGAGCTCATCGACGAGATCGACGCGATCATCGCGACCCCGGACATGATGGGGAAGCTCGGACGTCTCGGGAAGGTGCTCGGGCCGCGCGGCCTCATGCCGAACCCGAAGTCCGGCACGGTCACCATGGACGTCGCCAAGGCGGTCCAGGAGATCAAGGCCGGTCGTGTGGAGTACCGCACCGACCGCAACGGCAACGTGCACGCGGTCCTCGGCAAGGCGTCGTTCTCCGCCGAGCAGCTGACCGAGAACTACGCGGCCATCCTGGACGAGATCATCCGTGCCCGTCCGGCCGCCGCGAAGGGTCGCTACATCCGCAACATCGCGGTCTCGACCTCGGCCAGCCCGTCGATCCCGCTCGACCCGTCGAAGTCGCGCGACCTGCTCGCCGACGAGGACGAAGAGTCGGCATGACCTCGCGCTGAGCGTCCGTGGAGACCCGCCCGCGTGGCGGGTCTCCACGCGTCGGGGTCCGTTAGGCTTTTCGCGCGGTGCACCGACAGTCCGGTCCACCGCGCTGCCGTCCGGCAGCGGAGCAGGCGACGAGGCGGCCATGGGCGACAACGGCAGCGACGAGCTCCACACGGTCCTCGTCGCGGACGCGGACGAGGGCATCCGGACCCTCGTCCGGCTGACGCTCGACGGGGAGTCCTACCGCGTCGTCGAGGCGGTCGACACCGAGTCGGCGCTGCGCTCGGTCGCGGCCGCCCTCCCGGACCTGATCCTCCTCGACGCCGCGCTCCCGGGCGCCGGCGGCATGGCGGTCACCCGCAGCCTCAAGGCCCAGCCCGAGACCCGCGAGGCCCACATCGTGCTGCTGTTCGACAAGTCCGCGCCGGTGGACCAGGACGAGGGGCGCGAGCTCGGCGTCGACGAGTTCCTCGCCAAGCCGTTCAACGCGTTCGCCCTCCTGAAGAAGGTCTCGGCCCTGACGGGCGAGGACGCCTGACGCGGGCCCGGCTTTGCGCCGTGCCGGAGGAGGCCGTACGCTCCCGTCTCAAGTTCGCCGAAGACCGCAGGAAGCCGACCCGTCGCACGGGGAGGCGGAACGGTCGCCGGTGGGGTCGCTCTCGACGAGGATCCCCGGCGTGTCCCGCGTAGGCGTGATCAGCTGACCAGCACGTGGTCGCCTGCTCGCCCTCCGCGCGGATCGCGCCGGAGGGCGTCGTCGTTCCCGGCACCTCCCCGGTCACCGCGGTCCAGCATCCGCCGCTCCCCGATCCACCGGAGGTCACCGTGCCACGGGCCGACAAGGTCGCCGTCATCGACGAGGTCCAGAGCGACCTCGTCGGTAGCGCCGCGACCCTCCTCACCGACTACCGCGGTCTCACGGTCACCGAGCTGGGCCAGCTCCGTGACGAGCTGCGCAAGGCCGGCGCGAGCTACAAGGTCGTGAAGAACACCCTCGCGCGTCGCGCCGCATCCGCCGCCGGCATCGAGGGCCTCGACGACTTCCTCATCGGGCCGACCGCCCTCGTCTTCTGCAGCGAGGACCCGGTCGGCCCCGCCAAGGCGCTGAAGGCCTTCGCGAAGGACCACCCCGAGCTGCTGGTCAAGGCCGGCTACCTCGACGGCGAGGTCCTCGACGAGGCCGCGACCCTGCGTCTCGCCGACCTCGAGAGCCGTGAGGAGCTGATCGCGAAGCTCGCCGGCCTCATGTACGGCGCGCTCGCCAACTTCGCCCGCCTCCTCCAGGCCCCGCTCTCGCAGCAGGCCCGCCTGGCCCAGGCGCTCGTCGACGCCGGTGGCGCCGAGGCGAAGGGCTTCGCCCCCTCCTCGTCCGCTGGCGAGGCCGTGGCATCGGCCGCGGACACCGCGACCGATGCGGTCGCCGAGGCCGCCGAGACGGTCGAGGACGCCACGCTCGAGACCGCCGACACCGTCACCGAGGCGACCGAGACGGGCGCCGTCGCGGCCGCCGACGCTGCCGAGTCCGCCGGCGAGTCCGCTCCGGCCGAGGTCGAGGAGGCCGCCGAGGACGCGTCCGACGCGGTCCTCGACGCCGGCGAGGCCACGTCCGAGACGGTCGAGGAGGCCGGCGAGGACACCGCCGGCGTCGTCGAGACGGTCGCCGACACCGCGGCCGGCATCGTCGAGGCCGCGGCCGGGGCGGTCGCGCCCGCCGCCGACACCGTCGCCAGCGCCGTCTCGGACGACGAGGGTGACGACGAGGCCGAGGCGGAGGACGACACGTCCGACGACACCAGCTCGTCCTCCGACGACGAGAGCTGACCCAGACCTGCACGACCTGCTCTGACACCTGACCTGTACACCTGCACCAGAAGAGGAAGACACCATGGCGAAGCTCTCCACCGACGAGCTGATCGACGCGTTCAAGGAGCTCACGCTCCTCGAGCTGTCCGAGCTCGTGAAGAAGTTCGAGGACACCTTCGAGGTCACCGCCGCTGCGCCCGTCGCGGTCGCGGCTGCGGGCGGCGGCGGCGGCGGCGCTGCCGAGGCCGAGGAGGAGAAGGACTCCTTCGACGTCGTCCTGGCCTCGGCCGGCGACAAGAAGATCCAGGTCATCAAGGAGGTCCGCGGCCTCACGAACCTGGGTCTGAAGGAGGCCAAGGAGCTCGTCGAGGGCGCGCCCAAGGCCGTCCTCGAGGGCGTCAACAAGGAGACGGCCGAGGAGGCCAAGGACAAGCTCGAGGCTGCCGGCGGGACCGTCGAGCTCAAGTGAGTCCCGCCTGAGCGGTGTCAGCTCGGCCCACCTCCCCTCCGGGAGGTGGGCCGCGCCCCCTCGCCGCTCGGCGCTGGTTGACGGCCCCTCTCGGAGGTCCTACCCTCCTGGGTTGCCGTCGCCCATCGTGTCTCGACGCCGGATCGCCCGCCGGCGTCGTTGCGTTCTTCTCGTTCACGTGCACTTGCGTGAGAAGGTCTACGCCATCCTCCGCCCGACCCGTCCACTCGGCCTTCCGGGGCCTGGCGTCAGCCTGCCTGTCGCCGCCGGTGGACGGACGCGCAGGACCGGCAGATCCGGGTGAGCCGCCCCTCCGCGTGACCCGCCCGACGCCGCCCGCGGCGTCCCCGCGTGGTCACGCACGCGTTCCCCTGCCGACCTCGCGTCGCCAGGACTGACATCTCTCCACGAGCTCCAACCCAGGGAGGTCCCTGTTGGCTGGCACCGCCGTCAACCCCGCTGCGCGCGTCGACGAACGCCTCAGCTTCGCCAAGATCCACGAGGCGCTCCCCATCGAGGAGCTCGACCTCGTCGCCATCCAGCGCGACTCGTTCCAGTGGCTGCTGAACGAGGGCCTCGGTGAGGTCTTCGACGAGATCTCGCCCATCGAGGACAGCCAGGC
>JAHWKB010000115.1 GCA_019348115.1 Actinomycetota bacterium
TCCTCGACGCGATCGCCGCGGATCCGGACTTCGGCGGCGAGGTCGTCGTCGTGGGGTCCGACCGCGCCGGCGCCCAGGGACTGGAACGCGCACGGAGCGCCGGCATCCCGGCGGTCGCCGTCGCGGTCGCCGACTTCCCCGACCGCGCGGCCTGGGAGGAGACGCTGGTCGACGCCCTCCTCGAGCACCGTCCCGACGCGGTGGTCCTCGCCGGCTTCATGCGGCTCGTCAGCGGCGCGTTCCTGTCGCACTGGCCCGACCGCGTCGTCAACACCCATCCGTCGCTGCTCCCGGCCTTCCGCGGGGCGCACGCGGTCCGCGACGCCCTGGACTACGGGGCGAAGGTGACGGGCTCGACCGTCCACCTCGTCGACGAGAAGGTCGACCACGGTCCCGTCATCGCCCAGCGCGCCGTCGAGATCCGCGAGGACGACGACGAGGCCTCGCTCCACGAGCGCATCAAGGCCGTCGAGCACGAGCTGTTCCCCCACTGCGTGAAGCTCCTGTGCCAGGGGCGCCTGACCGTCGCGGGCCGCCACGTCCGCGTGAGCTGACCGCACACCCCCACCGCTGGAGATCCCCGTGACCGACCGCCGCCCCGTCCGCCGCGCCCTCGTGAGCTGCTTCGACAAGACCGGCATCGCCGAGCTCGGTGCCGCCCTGCACGAGCGCGGGGTCGAGATCGTCTCGACCGGTTCGACCGCCCGCACGATCGCCGCGGCCGGCACGCCGGTGACCGAGGTCGCCGACGTCACCGGCTTCCCCGAGTGCCTCGACGGGCGCGTGAAGACGCTCCACCCGAAGGTCCACGCCGGCATCCTCGCCGACCGCACGAAGGACGAGCACCTCGCCCAGCTCGACGAGCTCGGTGTCGACCCGATCGACCTCGTGGTCGTGAACCTCTACCCGTTCGGCGACACCGTCCGCTCCGGCGCGGGCGACGACGAGGTCGTGGAGATGATCGACATCGGTGGCCCGACGATGGTGCGCGCGGCGGCGAAGAACCACGAAGGCGTCGGCATCGTCGTCGACCCCGCGGACTACGACGCGGTGCTCGCCGAGCTCGACGAGGGAGGCCTCACCCTCGACACCCGTCGCCGGCTCGCCGGCGCGGCCTTCAAGCACACCGCCGCCTACGACACGATGGTCGCCGCGTGGTTCCAGCGCGAGGATGCGTTCCCGGAGCAGCTCGGCATGGCGCTCGCCCGCGCGGACGTCCTGCGGTACGGCGAGAACCCGCACCAGTCGGCGGCCTTCTACGTCCACGAGGGAGGTGGTGGCCTCGGCGCGGCCCGCCAGCTCGGCGGCAAGGAGCTGTCCTACAACAACCTCCTCGACACCGACGCGGCCTGGGGGATGGCGACCGACCTCGACGAGCCGTGCGTCGCGATCATCAAGCACACCAACCCCGCCGGCTTCGCGGTCGCGGACACGCTGGTCGAGGCCTACGACCGCGCGCTCGCCGGCGACCCGGTCAGCGCGTTCGGCGGCATCGTCGCCACCAACCGGCCGATCGACGTCGCGACGGCCGAGCGCATCGTGCAGGTGTTCACCGAGGTGGTCATCGCCCCCGGCTACGAGGACGGAGCGCTCGACGTCCTGCGCGCGAAGCAGAACCTCCGCATCCTCGAGATGCCTGACGCCGCCCGGCCGGCGGGCGGCTGGACGCTCCGCTCGGTCGCGGGCGGTCTGCTCGTCCAGGACGCCGACGTCGGCGACGAGCCCTTCGACGAGTGGCGGGTCGCGACCGAGACGCAGCCCGACGAGGCCATGCTCGCCGACCTCCGCTTCGCGTGGATCGTCGCCAAGCACGTGAAGTCGAACGCGATCGTGCTCGTGAAGGACCGCCAGCTCGTCGGCTGCGGTGCCGGGCAGATGAGCCGCGTCGACTCCGTTCGGCTCGCGGTCGAGCGGTCGGAGGGTCGGTGCGAGGGCGCCGTGCTCGCCTCCGACGCGTTCTTCCCCTTCCGTGACGGGCCCGACGCCGCTGCGGCCGCCGGGATCGCGGCGATCGTGCAGCCCGGCGGGTCGGTGCGCGACGACGAGGTCGTCGCGGCCGCGGACGAGCACGGGCTGCCGATGGTGATGACCGGGCGGCGCCACTTCCGCCACTGACGCCGGGGGTCGGCGTCGGCTTGACGTCGCGACTATGCAATCGTATAAAGTTACGGAGAGCTCGAGGGCGGGGAACCAACCCCCCGGACCTGCCCGAGAGCTCCGACCACGGGACCGGGCCGTGCCCCCACGGGGCGCGGCCCGGTCCTGACCCCTTCGGGCTCCTGACCGAGCGTCGCCTGCGGATGACGGCCCGTCGCTCCGCCGTCTGGCAGGATGGGAGCAGCCCACAGGAGCGTCGCGCCGTGTCCACCCTCCCGACACCCGCCCTCGTCGCGCGCATCCGCGCGCGCACGGGCCAGTCGCAGGAGGACCTCGCACGCCAGCTCGGCGTCTCCTTCGCGACGGTCAACGCCTGGGAGCGGGGCCGGTCGGCACCGCGGGTCACGCACCGGGCCACCCTCGACGCCCTCGCGAGCGACCTCGGCATCCGCCAGGGCCTGTCGGTGCTCGTGATCGACGACGACCCGGACGCCGCCGAGCTCGCCAAGGTCCACCTCGAGCGGTCGAGCTACGACGTCCAGGTCTCGACCGCCTCGAACGGCTCCGACGGGCTGCTGCTCCTCGGGGCGAACAAGCCCGACCTCGTCCTGCTGGACGTGCGGATGCCGGGCATCGACGGCTTCGAGGTGGCCGCGGCGATGGAACGGGTCCCGGGGCTGGACCACGTCATCCTCGTCTTCCTCACCGGCGTGTCCGAGCCCGACCTGCACGAGCGTGCGCGGGTCGCCGGCGCCGCCGACGTCGTCGCCAAGCCGATCACCCCCGAGCGGGTCCGGGCGGTCCTCGATCTGGTCGCCGAGGCCGACCGCGAGCGGGCCTTCGGCACGCTCGCCGCGCGCGCCCGGGACGAGGGCGACGCGGGCTGAAGCACGCGGCGTAGGCTCGCCCCCGAGCCCGTCGCCACCTGTCCCCGCACCGCTGGAGCGCCCGTGCCCGCCCGCATCCTCGACGGCAAGGCCCTCGCCGAGAAGGTCCGTGCACGCATCACGGCCGACGTCGCCGTGGTCAAGGAGGAGCACGGCATCACGCCCGGGCTCGCCGCCGTGCTGGTCGGGGAGGACCCGGCCTCGCAGGTCTACGTGGGGATGAAGCACCGCGCCACGGAGGCCGCCGGCATGCTCTCCCGGCAAGTGGTCCTCGACGCCGACACCTCGCAGGAGGAGCTCGAGGGTCTGATCGCGGCGCTGAACGACGACGACGCCATCGACGGCATCCTCGTCCAGCTGCCGCTGCCGGACCACCTCGATCCCCGGCCGGTCCAGGAGCTGATCGACCCGGCGAAGGACGTGGACGCGCTGAACCCCTACACCGCCGGTCGGCTGGCGGTCGGAGACCCGACGTTCCTGTCCTGCACCCCGTACGGCGTGCTCGAGATCCTGGACGAGGCCGGCGTCCCCACGAGCGGCGCGCACGTCGTCGTCGTGGGCCGCTCCAACCTCGTCGGTCGGCCGCTCGCGAACATGCTGAGCCTCAAGGGGCGCGACGCGACCGTCACCGTCGCGCACTCGCGCACACGCGACCTCGCGGAGGTGACCCGCCTGGGCGACGTGGTCGTGGCCGCCGTCGGCTCCGCCGGCCTCATCACCGCCGAGCACGTCCGCCCGGGGGCCACCGTCATCGACGTCGGCACCAACCGGGCGGACGACGGCAGGCTCGTCGGCGACGTCGACTTCGACGGCGTGGCCGAGGTCGCCGGCGCCATCACCCCCGTCCCCGGGGGGGTCGGCCCGATGACGGTCACGATGCTGCTGCAGAACACCCTCGAGGCCGCCCGGGCCCGGCGCGGCCTCCCACGACGGTGACCACGCCGCTCCCGGGCGGCGGCGCCGACGAGGCCTCCTGACGGCCAGGGGCACCGGCGAGCCCCGCGATCGGCGCGGCTAGTCTCGAGGACGAGCCCCACCGTGCCCGCGAGAGCCACAGGAGACCCCCATGTCCACCCCCGTCCGCGTCGCCGTGACCGGCCCCGCCGGCCAGATCGGGTACGCGCTGCTGTTCCGCATCGCCTCCGGCGAGATGCTCGGCCCCGACACCCCGGTCGTGCTGCAGCTCCTCGAGATCCCGCCGGCGATGGACGCCCTCCGCGGGGTCGCGATGGAGCTCGAGGACGGGGCGTTCCCGCTGCTGCAGGACATGGTCCTGACCTCGGACGCCGAGGAAGGGTTCAAGGACGCGAACGTCGTCTGCCTCGTCGGCGCGAAGCCGCGTGGGCCGGGCCAGGAGCGCGCCGACCTGCTGAAGGACAACGGCAGGATCTTCACCGGGCAGGGGGAGGCGATCGCCAAGGTCGCGGCCGACGACGTCAAGGTCGCCGTGGTCGGCAACCCCGCCAACACGAACGCGCTCATCGCCGCCAACAACGCCGACGGCGTCGACCTCGCGCGGTTCACCGCCATGGTCCGCCTCGACGAGAACCGCGCCAAGAGCCAGCTCGCGAAGAAGGCCGGCGTGCCCGTCTCCGAGGTCACCAACCTCGCCGTCTGGGGCAACCACTCGCCGACGATGTTCCCCGACTTCGAGAACGCGAGGATCGGCGGGAAGCCGCTCACCGACGTCATCACCGACCGCGACTGGCTCGAGGGCGAGTTCCTCACGACGGTCCAGCAGCGCGGCAAGGCCATCATCGACGCGCGGGGTGCCTCCTCGGCGGCCTCGGCCGCGAACGCCCTCGTCGACCACGTCCGCAACTGGACCGGCGGCAGGCCCACCGCCGACGGTGACTGGGTCTCGATGGCGGTGCCGTCGGACGGCTCGTACGGCATCCCCGAGGGCATCATCTCCGGCTTCCCGGTCACGACCGACGGGAAGGGCAACTACGAGATCGTCCAGGGCCTCGAGCTGTCCGAGTACGCCACGGGCAGGATCCAGGCCAGCGTCGACGAGCTCCAGGAGGAGAAGTCCGCCGTCGCGGACATGCTCTGACCCGCGCGTTCCCGCCCCGACCGTGAGCATCCCGACGACCGTGAGCAGCACATCCCATCATGACGGGACCAGCTGCTCACGGTCGGGCCGGTGCCCACGGTCGCATCCTTCGTCGCACACCTCGAGGAGCCAGCCGTGACCCGTGTGTTCTCGGGCATCCAGCCCTCGGGCGACCTCCACCTCGGCAACTACCTCGGGGCGCTCGTCAACTGGGTGGCGATGCAGGAGGACCGCGACTGCACGTACTGCATCGTGGACCTGCACGCGATCACCGTCGAGCACGACCCGGCCACGCTGCGGCAACGGACCATCGAGATGGCGACGAGCCTGCTCGCGGTCGGGGTCGACCCGGAGCGCGCCACGCTGTTCGTGCAGTCCCACCTCGGTGACGTGCACGCCGAGGCGACGTGGCTGCTGAACTGCATCACCGGGTTCGGCGAGCTGCGCAAGCAGCCCCAGTTCAAGGAGAAGGCCGACCGCATCGAGTCCGGCGACCTCGAAGGACAGGTCTCCGTCGGGCTGTTCGACTATCCCGTCCTGCAGACGGCCGACATCATCCTCTACCACGCGGAGGAGGTCCCGGTCGGGGAGGACCAGCGTCACCACATCGAGCTGGCGCGCAACATCGCCCAGCGGTTCAACCACCGCTACTGCCCGGAGGACGCCCCGCTGTTCACGCTCCCCAAGGCGATCCACCCCACGGCCGCCGCCCGGGTCATGGACCTCCAGGAGCCGACGAACCGGATGTCGAAGTCGGCGTCGTCGCCGAAGGGCGTGGTGGGCCTCCTCGACGATCCCAAGCGCCTCGCCAAGAAGATCCGCTCGGCGGTGACGGACTCGGGGACCGAGGTCCGCTACGACCGCGAGGAGAAGGCCGGCATCTCGAACCTCCTCGAGATCATGTCGGCCGCCACGGGCCGGGAGGTCGCGTCGCTCGAGGACGAGTACGGCGACGGCGGCTACGGGGCGTTCAAGTCCGCGGTCGCGGAGGCGGTCGTCGAGCTGCTGCGGCCCGTCCAGGAGCGCTACGCGGACCTCGCCGACGACCCCGGCGAGGTCGAGCGCGTCCTCGCGGACGGCGCGGCGCGGGCCCGCGAAGTGTCCTCGGCGACGCTGGCGCAGGCCAAGGACGCGATGGGCTTCTGGGCAGGGTGACGCCGAGCGCCGACGACGTTCCGCCGGCACGGTGAGGCCCCGACCCGGACCGGAGGACCGCCATGGCCGACGCCCCGCCCGTGACCGTCTACTGGCGACCCGGCTGCGGGTTCTGCAGCTCGCTGTTCCGCAGCCTCGAGCGGTCCGAGCTCGACTTCGACCGGGTCGACATCTGGCAGGACGAGGACGCAGCCGCGTTCGTCCGCTCGGTCGCCAACGGCAACGAGACCGTCCCCACCGTGCAGGTCGGGGACGTCGCGCTGGTGAACCCGACGGGGCGCGACGTGCTCGCCGCGCTGGCCGAGGCCTCCTAGCCGGGCCTCCTAGAGGTAGCCGCGCAGCTGCGCCGCCTCGACCACGCGGTTCACGGCGAGCGCGAACGCCCCCTCACGCATGGTCCTCGCCTCGTCGTGGGTCGCCATGAACTGGCGGCACTCCTGGTACGCCGTCCGCATGCGGTGCTCCAGGCGCGAGTTCACGTCGGCCTCGTCCCAGGCGATCTCCTGGTTGTTCTGGACCCACTCGAAGTACGAGACGGTGACCCCGCCAGCGTTGGCGAGGATGTCCGGCACGACCAGCACGCCCTTGTCGGCCAGGATCTCGTCGGCCACCGGCGTGGTCGGGTGGTTGGCCGCCTCGACGACGATGCGGGCCCTCACGCGGTCCGCGTTGGCCGAGGTGAGGACCTCGCCCAGGGCCGCCGGCATCAGCACGTCGCACTCGAGCTCGAGGAGGTCCTCGTTGGAGATCGGCTCGGTCCCGGGCGCGTCGACGACGGACCCCGTCTCGCGGGAGTGCGAGACGACCTCGGGAAGATCGAGCCCCTGGGGGGCGTGGATGCCGCCCCGCACGTCCGACACCGCGATGACCTTGTAGCCGGCGTCGGCGGCCAACCGGGCTGCCCACGACCCCACGTTGCCGAAGCCCTGGATGGCGACCGATGCGCCGTCGCGCGGGATCTCGAGGTCCTCGAGCGCCTCGTCCATGACGTGGACGCAGCCACGGCCGGTGGCGGCCTCGCGCCCGTGGGACCCCCCCAGCGCGACGGGCTTCCCGGTGACGATGGAGGTGGTGTGTCCGTACTTGCGTCCGTACTGGTCGAGGATCCAGCTCATCGTCTGGGCGTTGGTGTTCATGTCCGGGG
>JAHWKB010000369.1 GCA_019348115.1 Actinomycetota bacterium
GGCAACACGAGCTTCCTCGGCATCCCCGCCGTCGAGGCGCTCCTCGGCGTGGAGCACCTGCCGTACGCCATCGTCTACGACCAGCTCGGGTCGTTCCTGGCCCTCACCACGTACGGCGCGGTCATCGCCGGCAGGTACGGCGCCGCCAGCCGGCCGTCGTTCGGGGGGACGATCCGTAAGGTCGTCACGTTCCCGCCGTTCCTCGCGCTCGTCGCCGCCGCGGTCCTGATCACGACGGGGGTGCCGGACGTGGTGGCCGACCTCGCCGGACGCGTCGGGGCGACGGTCACGCCACTGACCATGATCGCGGTCGGCATGCGGGTCGGGCTCCCGCGGCTGGACGCGTCGTTCGCCCCGCTCGTCAGCGGGCTCGCGCTGCGGCTGGGCGCCGTCCCGGCTGCCGCCTACGGCGTGATGTTGGCGGTCGGCGGCAGCGGCCTCGCGTGGGAGACCTCCGTCCTCGAAGCCGCGATGCCGCCGATGGTGACGGCGTCGGTGATCGCCATCGACGCCGGCCTCGACGAGCGCCTCGCGGCGAACCTGGTCGGCGTCGGTGTCCTCGCCGCGATGCTCACGCTCCCGGCGTGGGCGTCGCTCCTCGGCTGAGCGCGACGCCCGGTCGCTCGCGTCAGGGGAGCACGGCCTCGAGCGTCTCGACGTCGCCCTCGAACCGGCGCATCATCGCGACCGCGGTCCGCCGGACGAGCTCGCGGTCGTAGGTGAGCACGTACTCGAACCGGCGCTCCTCCTCGGACCCGCCGTCCCCCATGTCGCGCGAGACGAGCGCCGCCGCGAAGTGCGGGCCGAGGACCGCGATGTTCCACTCGTGCCGGAGCGGGTCGTCGTCCTCGAGGGACGCTCCCCGGACACCCGGTGCCGGCCGCGACGGCACCCCGCGCCCGAAGATCCCGGTGAACGTCGAGTGGGAGCCGAGGTCCGCGTAGCGCGCGAGCGTCGCCGGCGTGAGGTTCGAGACGTCCTGGAACGTCGCGAGGACGACGGCGCTCTCGCCGAGGTCGGCCGCCTCGCGCTCGAGGAGCCGGGTGACCTCGAACAGGAGCGCCTTCTTGGCCTCGCGGGGGGTGCGCTCCTCGGTGACGTCCCCGAACGGCGTCGCGAGCGCCGAGCGACGACCGCGCTCGGGGAGCCGCAACGGCCGACCGGGGCGCGGCAGCTCGGTCGGGAGGTCCCCGGGGCGACCCCAGAGCCAGCCCTGCCCGAGCGCGGCCCCGAGCGACAGCGCCGTGCGGAGGTGCTCCTCGGTCTCGATGCCCTCGGCGAGCAGCACCGCACCCGACCGCTCGACCTCGGCGTTCACGGCGCTCACGAGCCGCGCGATCTCGAGGCTCGGGCGGTCCTGCACGATGCGGAGGTCGAGCTTGATGACGTCCGGGTGCACGAGCGGCATGAGCGCAAGCGAGGCCGGGTCGGCGCCCACGTCGTCGAGCGCGATGCGCCACCCGCGACGGCGTGCCTGCTCGACGAGCTCGAGGAGGGCGGCCGGGTACGCCGTGAGCATCCGCTCGGTCAGCTCGATGACGACGTCGAGCTCCGCTGCCGCCCGGTCGAGGACGGCGGCCAGGTGCGCCGGGACCCCGGTGGCGAGCGCCGCCGGCTCCACGTTCACCGTCAGCCAGCGACCGCGCTTCAGGCCGGCGGCGAGTGCGCCCTCGAACGCGGCGGCACGGCAGGCGTGGTCGAGCTCGCCAACGAGGCCGTCCGCGCGGGCCGCCGCGAACATGAGGTCGGGTCGTTCCAGGGGGCTCCCCGCGGGACCGCGGGCGAGCGCCTCGAAGCCGACGATCTCGGCTTCCTTGAGGCGGTGGATCGGCTGGTAGACGGCGTGCACGTCCCTGCGGTCGAGGATCCCGCGGAGCTCGGAGGGAGCCTCGGGAGCCGGAGCCAGCGTGGACATGGCGTGCCTTCCGTCGCCCCACCCTGCGGGCATCGTGCGGCTTGGCGCGGCCGGCGGCGGGCGGACCGGGGGAACGTGCGGGGGCCGCACCAGCGGGCGCGGGAGGACCACAGGGGCCCGGCGCTACCCTCGGGAGGGTCGGCCCCGTGTGCCGGCCGTCTCCCTTGCCCCGGTCCGCTCCTGCTCGAGCACGCTCCCGAAGGTCCCGCCGTGTCCGCTGACGTCTCGAGGCAGGCCGGCCGCAGGCGGACGTTCGCGATCATCTCGCACCCGGACGCCGGCAAGACGACGCTCACGGAGAAGTTCCTGCTCTACGCCGGCGCCATCGGGCAGGCCGGCAACGTGGACAGCCGCAAGTCGGGGCGCGCCGCGACCTCCGACTGGATCGGCATGGAGCAGGAGCGCGGCATCTCCGTCGCGTCCGCGGTCATGCGCTTCGAGCACGGCGGGGCCGTGTTCAACCTCCTCGACACCCCCGGCCACCGCGACTTCTCCGAGGACACCTACCGCGTGCTCTCCGGCGTCGACGCCGCCGTGATGGT
>JAHWKB010000370.1 GCA_019348115.1 Actinomycetota bacterium
CGCCAGCGCCAACGACACCCGCCGCCGCCATCTCCGACGCCTGCCGGGCGACCCCCTCGACCAACGCCCCGTCCGACACCCCGTCGAACGCCGGGTCCGGCTCTCGACCCGTGCCGGCACGACCAGCTCCTCCAACGACATCCGCATGCCACGCTCCTGAGCGACTCCGTCGCTCGACCCTGCGCAGAGGGTCTGACACGCCCGGCCGGCTTCCGTGCCCGAGGCGATGCCGCGGCATCGCCGGGGAGAGCTGAGGAGTTTCCGTTAGCGGAGGGCCGTCTGCGGAGACGGTTCGGGGAGGTCACCGCGGTCGTTGACCTCTCGCCAGACCGCGGGGACGACGGCGCGGAGGTAGCGGCCGAGCCGGACGAACGAGCGGCCGGTCTCGCGGAAGCGGTAGCTGATGGGGACCTCGGCGTAGCGGTAGCCCTTCGCCACGAGGTCGAGGGTCAGCACCTGGGCGTAGTTGAAGTCGTGGATGACCTCCGCGTCCGCTGCGGCGTCGTGTGACAGGGCGCGGTAGCCGGACTGGCCGTCCGTGACGGGCAGCCGTGCGACGAACCGCACGATCGCGGTGAGCACGAGGTTGCCGAACCGGCGGTGCGGGAGCATGCGGACGATGTCGCCGGCGAACCGGGACCCGATGACGTAGTCGGCGTCGCCGGCGAGGACCGGCGCCACCATCCGCTCGAGCTCCTCGGGGGCGTACTCGCCGTCGGCGTCGCAGAACACCACGGCCGCAGCGCCACGCGCGACCCCCTCCGCGAGGCCGCGACGGACCGCGGCGCCGAGGCCATGGTTCGTGCCGAGCTCGACGACCTCGGCACCCGCGGCCCGGGCGCGCGCGACCGTGGCGTCGCGCGACCCGTCGTCGATGACGAGGAACACCACGTCGCGACCGGCGACGGACGAGGGGACGCGGCGCACGACGTCGGCGATGCACGCCTCCTCGTCGTAGGCCGGCATGAACAGCACGACCGGCGCCTCGGCCGGCGAGGCGGGCGCCGCCGTCGTCGGGCGGAGCGGGCGCGCCGCGGCGACGCGGAGGCGGCCCGCGAGCCCGGGCCCGGGGACGAAGACCGCGATGCCGCCGGCGACCAGTGCGTACAGCGTCTTCAGGCCGTGCGCGGTCAGCGCGATCGCGAGGCCGGTCCCCGCGTCGACGCCGAGCGCGACGAGGACCGCGGTCGCCGCGGCCTCGTAGGTGCCGAACCCTCCCGGTGCGACGGCGAAGGTCTGGGCGGCGATGGTCACCGCGGTCACGAGGACGGCCTCGACGGGTGTCAGGGGTACGCCGACCCAGGCGGCGGCCTGGTGGACGACCGCGGCCTCGAGCACCCACGCGACGAGCGTGACGGCGAACACGGCCATGCCGGGCATGCGGAGGTCCGGTCCGCTCCCGAGCCGGTGCAGCCAGCGCCACCCCAGGCCCAGCCCGACGAGCGCCGCGGGGAGGAGCACCCAGCCCCACCCGCCCGTCACGTCGGCCACGACCGCCGGACCGGCGGCGAGGGCGAGGAGGACGACCGCGGCGATGTCCGCGGACCGCAGGGTCAGGGTGGAGGCGGTCGCGTCCGCGACGGGGACGCCCTGGCGTCGGACCACGCTCGTGACGCGGAGCGCCTCGCCCAACCGGAAGGGCAGCACGTGGTTGCCCCCGAGTGCCACCGAGATCCCGGCCAGGGCGTGACCGAACGACAGCCTCGGGAGGATGCGTCGCCACGCCCAGGCACGCAGGACGAACGCCGCGGCGTAGACGGCGAGCACCGCGACGACCCGGCCGGGCGAGCGCAGGACGGCCCCGGCGCCCTCGGCGAGCGCGGCCCGGTCGACCGCCGGGACGACCACGGCCACGGCTACGAGGGCGACCGAGCCCCCGATCACGGCGGCCGAGCGCGGACGGCGGACCCTCGACAGCGGCGACGGCATGACGACCTCTTGACGGGTGCGGGGGGCGAACGCGGCGTCGACCCGGATTCGGGGTGCGACGGGCGGGGAGGTTAGGCTCACCTTACTTCGTGACGCCAGTCCGTCCGCACGCGTGCGTGCCCCCGCCGCGGCGCCCGGCCGCCCACCCCGTCCCCCGAGGTCCCCACATGTCCGTGGTCGTCACCGGTGCCGCCGGCTTCATCGGCCGTGCCGTCGTCGCGGCGCTGCGGGACCGCGGCCGGGACGTCGTGGGCATCGACCGCCGCACCTGGGCCCCATCCGCCGGCGAGCGGGTCATCCGGGCATCGCTCGAGGACGGCGGTCCCGACGTGCGCGACGCCCTGCTGGACGCCGACGCCGTGATCCACCTCGCGGGCTGCCCCGGCGTGCGCGACCTCACCGCCGACATCGCGCTCCGACGCCACCGCGACAACGTCCTCGCCGGCGAAATCGTCCTGACCCAGGTCCCGCTCGCGACCCCGGTCGTCGTGACCTCGTCGTCGTCCGTCTACGGCGGCTCGGTCGA
>JAHWKB010000371.1 GCA_019348115.1 Actinomycetota bacterium
CCGCCGGCGGCGCGGACGTGGCGCGCTCCCCGGACGGTCAGGTCGGCCGAGTCGGCCGCGACGGCGATCGCGACGGCCAGCAGCGCCGCCGCCAGGCCCACCGCCGCGCCGACGAGCGGCCGGGGCGGGACGAACTGGGGCAGCACGAACGCGGCGAGGGTCCCGAGGAGGGAGAGCCCGATGGCGGCCGTGAGCAGGATCCGGCGGCGGTCCTCGAGGATGTCGACCAGCTCCGCGAGCCAGCCAGGGCTCGTCGGAGTCGCGGACCGTGCTGCTCCGCGCTCTGATCCGGATGACGTCGACGTGACCACGAGGTCGAGCGTACAAGCGGGCGGACCCCTGACCTCGGAGGCGGCGCGCCGGGCTCAGCGCCCCGAGGGCGAGGCGAGGTCGGCCGGGTTGAGCGCGCGCTCGAGCTCCTCGAGCGCCTCGGCCACCGCTGCGGCCAGCTCGACCGGCTCCGCCTCGGCGCGCCAGCAGTCGATGCCGGCGCGGTCGGCGTCGACGAGCGTGCGCGTGCTCGCGGCCGGATCCTGGGCGAGCTCGCGCCGGCGGGCGTCGAACTCCTCCCCCCGCCGTCGCTCGACGAGGGCGTGGAGCTCCCGACTGGCGTCGGCGACGGTGGTCGCGGCCGCCGTCCGCCGGGCGAGCACGGCGGCGCAGGCGGGATCGTCCTCGGCCGCACCGAGCTCGGCGGCGAGCGCGTCGGCCCGGGTCGCCGCCTCCTCCAACCGGGCGAGCTGCTGGCTCCGGGACCCCGGCTCCACCCACGCCGCCACGACGGCGCTGAGCCGGACGTCGGCATCGGCTGCCCGGTCGAGGACGGCGAGATCCTCGTCCGCGGCCGCGGCGAGCGCGTCCGCCGCCGCGCGGGCATCCCGGAGCGCACCGGCGACGGCGGCGGCGTCCGGCCCGTCGCCGGCGACGTCGACATCCGCCCGGGCGTGCGCCTCCGCGAGGTCGGCGAGTACCCCCGTACGGACGGCCTCGATCACGGACCGACGCTGGTCGGGGTCGACCGGGAGCTCCGCGCGGAGCTCGTCCAGCTCCTGCACGAGCGTCGCGGCGGCGGTGCCGAGGTCCGCCGCCGGAGGACCGACCTCGGCCCGGAGCTCCAGCACGTCGGCGATCCGGGCGTCCACGTCGTCCGTCGCATCTTGCGAGGGCGCACCCGGCGATGTGCAACCGCCCAGCGCCAGCACGACCGCGAGGGCGGCGGTGGCACGGTCGGCGCGCGGTCGCCGGCGGAGGAGGCGCATGCGCCGCAGGGTAGGCGCCGGTCGTAGGCTCCCGCGATGCCCCGCCACCCGTCCTCGCTCCTGGCTGCGGTGCTCGGCGCCGTCGCAGTGGTGCTGCTGGGCGCGGCGCCGGTGCCCTCGCCCGTGCACGTGCAGCCCGGAGCCGCACCGGACGGGATCGTCGCCTGGGAGCCGGCCGTGCAGCACGTCACCGGAACGGTCGGCGAGCCGGTGGCCGTCGACCTCGCCCTGGACCACGGTGGCGACCACGAGCTGCTCGCCCACGTGGCCGCCCGTGCCGTCTCGGTGGATCCCGTCGATGGCCCGCGTGCGACCGGTCGGACCGGTGCGCTCCGGCTCGCCGTCGACCGGATCGCGCTGCGACCCGGCGAACGTGGCGCCTTCCGGGCCGTCGCCGAGATCCCGGCCCGACCCACCGTCGTGGCCGTCCAGGCACGGCTGGACGAGGACGCGTCCACGGGGCCCCTCGCGCTGGTGCTGCTGGCCCCCGAAGGCCTGGAGCCGGCGGACCTCCGTGCGACGATCGCCCTCGATGGCGCACGTGCACAGGTGCGCGTCGAGAACGCGTCGCCGTTCCCGGTGCTCGTCGATCTCGCCGTCTCGTCGGGCACGTGGCTCGGCGCGAGGGACGACCGCCAGGTCGGGGACGTGCTCGTGCCGGCGGAGGGGCACCGGCAGCTCGATGTCGAGCTGTCGCGCGGCCTCGGACGACGCAGCGCGGAGGTGGCGGTCGCGCAGCGCGGTGCTGCGGCGGAGGCGACGACGCGTGCGACCGCCACCGCGTGGCCCCCCCGGACGGTGTGGACCCTGGTCGGGGCGGCCCTCGTCCTCCTGGCGGCCCTGACCGCCGTGCGGGTGTTGCGACGCTCCTAGGCTGGAAGGTCGAGGCGCCGGCCACGTGCCGGACCGCTGTCACGCCCACGACCCCGAGGAACGCCCGATGTCCCAACCGCTGGAGGGTCCCGTCGCCGTCGTCGGCGCGGGCGTCATGGGCCGCGGCATCGCCTACGTCGCCGCCGTCGCCGGCGCCGAGGTCCGGCTCGTCGACCTCGACGAAGGCCAGCTGTCGTCGGCGGTGACGCGCATCGGCCGCGACCTCGACGCCGGTGTGGAGCGGGGGAAGGTCGACGCCGACGCGGCGGATCGCGCCCGCGGACTGCTGTCGACCACCACGTCGGTCGCCGAGGGATGC
>JAHWKB010000116.1 GCA_019348115.1 Actinomycetota bacterium
CGCGGATGTCCGCGTCGAAGCGCTCGAGGATCCGCTGGACGATGGAGAGCCCGAGGCCGAGGCCACCGAACCGGCGCGTCGCCGAGCCGTCGACCTGGTGGAAGTCGCGGAGGATCACGTCGAGCTCCTCCTCCTCCATGCCCTGGCCGCGGTCGCGGACGGTGACGTGGACGGTGCCGTCCTCGCCGGCGGAGGCGAGGATGCGGACGTCATCCTCCGAGAACTTGACCGCGTTGTCGATGAGCTCCTCGAACACGCGCGCGAGGAGGTCGGGATCGACCTGCACCGGCGGGAGGCCCCGCGCGAGCCGACGGCGGAACGTGCGCTCGGGGAACCGTTCGCGCCAGCGCGTGAGCACGTCGTCGACCACCCCGCCCAGGTCGGTGGGTTCGAGCACGACCTCCATCCGGCCGGCCTCGAGCGCCGCGAAGTCGACGAGCATCCCGATGATCCGCTCGAGGCGCTGCGCGGACATGGCGATGTTCGCGGCGAACTCGACCGTGCGGTCGCGCCCGATGTCCTTGGCACGCATGACCTCGGCGTAGCCCTTGATCGGGGTGAGGGGGGTGCGCAGCTCGTGCGAGATGTTGGAGAGGAACTCGGTCTTCATCCGCTCGACCTCGACCTCCCCGGAGATGTCGCGGAGGACGTAGACCCGGCCATCCGTCTCGCCCGACGGTCCCGTCAGGGGCGCGGCCGTGGCCGATACGGGCAGCCCCCGCCGCCCCGTGCCCAGCGTGCCGCGGGCCGCCGCCGGGCGCTCGGATGTGGGTGACCCGAGCGCGGCGAGCAGGCTCCTGCCGCCGGCCTCGCCGCGCAGGAGCTCGCGCAGCGGGCGACCGGCGAGGTCGACGAGGTCGCGACCGAGGAGCGACGCGGCCGCCGGGTTGGCCGCGGTGACGCGGCCATCGCGGTCGACGGCCAGGAGCGCCTCCCCCATCGACGAGGTGATGGTCTCGATGCGCTGCCGGAGGTCCGCCTCGGTGCCGGCGGCGGCCAGGAGCGCCGCCTCACGCTCCGACAGCACCGCCGTCATGTCGTCGAAGGACGCCGCCAGACGGCCGACCTCGTCGTCGCGGTCGATGGCGACACGGACGTCGAGGTCGCCCTCGGCCACGCGCGCGGCCGCAGCGGTGAGCCGACGGATGGGTCGGGTGGTCCGGCTGGCGGCCGCGGCCGCGAGGGCGGCCGCGAGCGCCATGCCGGCGATCGCGACCGCGAAGAGGGAGCGCGTGAACGTCTCCTCGATGTCGGCGATGGCGGAGCCGTCGAGGGTCAGCACGAGCGTGCCCGCGCGGGTGCCGTCCGCTCCCACGAGGGGGGCTGCGGACACGAAGACCTCGGTGTCGTCGAGCTCGGCGAGGTGCGAGCGACCGTTCGTGCGCACCGCATCGGCGAGCTGGACCGCGCGCTCGGGCTCGAGCGTGGACGCCACCGGCTCGGCGCCGACGAGGATGGTCGTGTCGGCACCCGCGCGTCGCTGGAGCTCGGCGACGATGCGCTGGTCGGTGATCTCGCGGACGAGCAGGATGGCGCCGGCGAGGCGGTCGAGCTGCGGACGGCCACCCTCGGTCCGAGGCGCCACGGGGGCGGCACCGACGGCCAGCAGCCCGCCGTCACCGAGGCTGACGAGCCCCGACGCGGTGCTGCCGGCCAGCGCCCGGTCGACGATCTCGTCGCCGGCGACGAGGAACTCGGCGGCGTCGGACAGGCGTGCCGGCGGCGTGGCCAGGCTGTCCCACGAGCCGACCACGTCGCCCCTGGCGTCGACGAGGGCGACGGTGTCGATGCCCGGGAACACCGTGATGGATCGCGCGCGGGCGTCGAGGTCGTGCTCGCCCGGTGCGGCGGCGAGCTCGGACGCCAGGGTCGCACCGGACAGCGGCTCGGCGCTGCGCGCGAGCTCGAGCGGGATCGCCTCGTTGAGCTGCTCGGCCCGGCCGGCCGTCAGCTCGTCGAGCCGGCGGAGCTGGTCGCGCTGCAGGTCGGTCGAGAACACCACGCCCGAGGCCGAGGCGAGACCGATGACGAGGATGAGGAGCACGGCGAGGAACGAGCCGACGAACCGCGCGAAGAGCGACGAGCGGGCCCGGCGCAGGAGCCACGCGCCGGCGAGGAGCGACCCGGCGACGGACAGCCCGCCCGCGAGGCGCGTGTCGGTGCGCACGAGCAGGTCCGCGGCCGCCCAGCAGGCGAGCCCGCCGGCGAGCGGCAGCACGGAGCGGCCGCGCCCCAGCACGCCCCGTGCGGCGGCCAACGCGGCGGCGCCACCGGCGATGGCCGCCGCGATGTGCACGGCCGGCGGGGCGACCGCCACGAGCGCCATGGTGCCGACGAGCCGGCCCGCGGCGCCGACCGCCAGCGCGGCGTAGCCCGCGGCCCGGAGGTAGATCGGCCACCCGGCGTCGCCGGCGAGGAGCGAGCCCGTCGCGACGTGCGACACCGCGAGGAGGAGGCCGCCGACGAACAGCCCGACCCAGCCGACGCTCGCGTCCCGCCGGCGGAGCACGGCGTACCCCGCCAGCCCGAGCGTCACCGTCAGGCCGAGCACGTGCACCGCGAGGTGCAGCGGGATCATCGCGCCGCCGTCGGACGGCGGCGAAGACGAGCTCGCAGCGGAGGTTCTCCCATGTGGCGAGTCTACGTCCCGGGGGGTGGCGCACCGCCGGTTCGGCCGGGGAACCTCCCGAGCCCGTCCGCGACGGCCGTCAGGACGGCAGCGCCAGCGCCCCGACGGGCGACCGCCCGGCCCGCAGGTCCGCGAGCGCCTGCATCGCGTCGTCGAGCGTGGCGATGGGCACGAGGGTGATCCCGCGCTGGACCGGCGCGCCGGACGCCTCGCCCATGTTCGCCTCGGGCACGAGGAAGACCGTGGCCGCGGGCTCCCCCTCGGCCCTGGTCGTCGCCCCGAGGATCTTCTGGCGGATGCCCCCGATGGGCCCGACGGTGCCCTCGCGGTCGATGGTGCCCGTGCCGGCGACGACGGTGCCGCCGGTCAGGTCCTCCTCGCCGAGGAGGTCGATGATGCCGAGGGTGAACATGAGACCGGCGGACGGGCCGCCGATCACCCCCGCGTCGATGCGGACGTCGACCGGCAGCTCGAGGTGGCTCGACAGCAGCACGCCCAGCCGGGGCAGCGACGGGTCGTCCGGCGAGGGGACGAGCGTCAGCGACACCTCGCGCGGCTCGCCGTCCCGGACCCGGGTGAGGCGCAGCTCGTCGCCAGGGTCCCGGCGCGCCACGAGGTCGACCACCTCACGGTTCGACGTGACCTCCTCGCCGGCGACCGCGACGATGACGTCCCCGACGGCGAGCTGACCGGCGTCGACGGCGCTGGGCTCCTGGATCTCCTCCACCCGCGCGCCGTCGAAGTCGGTGTCGAACTCGTAACCGAGCTCGAACAGGGCGGCGATGGTCGCGTCGAGCTGCGAGTTCTCCATCAGTGCGGCGTTGCGCGCCGCCACCTGATCGGCGTCCTCCCCCGACGGGAACAGCTGCTCCCGGGGGACCTCGTCGACGCGGGGCGAGATCGCGTACCGGACCCACTCCGAGAGGTCGAGGTCGGACTCGACCGCGACCGTCGTCAGCAGGAGCTCACCCTCGGAGGTGTGGCGCTCGACGCCCTCGCCGACCTCGACGAGGCCGAGCGTGTCCTCGACCGGCCCGGGGAGGAGCGCCACGTAGCACCCGGGCTGCACGCCGAACGCCTCGCACGGCAGGAGCCCGCGCGTCAGGAACGTCGCGCCGGCGACCAGCAACAGGACGAGCAGGAGTCGACGCACAGCGCTTCCGGGGAGGCCGACGGCCGGTCAGGGAGGACCCGTCCGCCGTGGGGACGACGGTGGAGCCGACACGCCGGGGGCGCGCCGGGCACCGCGGCACGGTACCGGAGGGGCGACGGGACCCCCGCCGGCGGGCGAGGGTCCGGTCCGTCCTAGCCGCGGCTGAAGAGCGAGCCGCGCTTGCTGGAGTCACCCTCGTCGTTGCCGCCCGACGGCGCTCCCTCGGGCGGCGCGCTGGGCTGGGCGGACGGCTGCGAGGAGCTCGACGGTCCGAGCGGCATCGCACCGGGAGGCGGCGACTGCGGGACAGCCGTCGGCGCGCCGGACGGCGCCGAGGTGGACGCCTCGGCCTGGGGCTGCGACGGCGCCGGGGCGGACGGAGCCGGAGCGGCAGCCGCGGCCTGCGGCCCGGGCGCCGACGCCGCGCCGGAGCCGGCGGAGTCGTCCACGACCGAGACCTTGTAGTAGGTCTTGAACTCGATCGGGATCTGCTTGTAGACCCGGACGTCGGAGACGCCCTCGTCGTTCCGCAGGCGCTCGACCATCGAGACGGCGGCGTCGAGCGTGCCGACCTCCTCGACCTTCGTCTCGCCGGCGGCGGTGCGGTAGTGGACCGCGTGGTCCATGGGGAGCTCCGTTCTCGCTGGACGCCGGGGCAGACGCATCGACGCGCCCGCCCTCAGCCGGCCTATCGGCACGCCGGGACCGGTCCTTGACCGCTCCGTCGGAGCCGCTCAGGCCGTGGCGGGTCCGCGTCGCACGACGTCCCACACGAGCCCGGACGTCAGCACCAGCAGCGCCGCCGCCAGCCGGAAGAGGTCGTCGCGCCGGTCACCCGGGAGGCCGTCGACGGGGCTGCCGAGGGCGCTCGTCTCGGGCGGGGTGCTGATGGGGGTCACGTCCTCGTCCGGCGGCGGGATCGTCGCGACCGGCGTCGCCGACGGGACGGGAGTCGGGTCGTCGGCGGGTGTCCCGCTCGGCGTCGCCGACGGGAGGGTCGCGGTGCCCGGAGTGGGCGTGGCGGGCTCCTCCGTCCCGGCGGGCGCGGGCGATGCCGTGGCGTCCGGGCGCTCCGTGGGCGACGCCGGCCCCTCGACGTCCCCGGTGCTGACCGCGGCGGCGACGTCGATGCGCCCGTGGCCGTGCCGGCTGTCGGCGCCCGCCGGCCCGAGGTCGACCGCGGACGCCCGCAGCCGCTCGACGGCGTCCTCGGCGCTGCGCCCGGCCGCGCGCAGGACCGCGATCGCGGCCGACACCGACGGCGCCGCGAACGACGTGCCGTCGGCCTGGCCGTACGGATGCGCCTCGTCGCAGCCCCCCGGTGTCGGGTCGCACCAGGTGCTGATGATCTCCACCCCGGGCGCCAGCACGGCGTCGCGTCGCCCGTTGTCGCTGAAGGGCGCCAGCTCGTCCTCCCGGTCGGTCGCACCCACCAGCAGCACGGGCGAGGAGTCCGCGTAGTCGGTGAAGCCGGCGCCGCTGTTGCCGGCCGCCGCGACCACGACCACGCCCCGCTCCCAGGCGTACTGCACGGCCGCCTCGGGCGCCTGGGAGACGATCGTGCCCGGCAGGGGGGCCACCGACTCGAGCGAGAGGTTCACGACGGTGGCGCCGTTGTCGACCGCCCACCGGATGGCGGCGTCGACGTCCGCGGCGCTCCCCCGGCCCTGGGCGTCGAGGACGCGCACGGGCAGGATCTCGGCCTCGGGGGCCGCGCCGGCGACGCCGATGCCGTTGTCCTCGGTGGCCGCGGCGATGCCCGCCACCATCGTCCCGTGCCCGTTGCGGTCCTGGGGGACGGCGTCGCCGTCGATGTAGTCCTTGCCGAGGATGTTGCCCGCCGCGTCGCGGACGAACCGGTCGATGAGATCCGGGTGCGCCAGGTCGACCCCGCTGTCGATGACGGCGATGACCTGCCCCGCGCCACGGCCAACGCCCCAGGCGGCCGGTGCGGCGATGCGCTCGAGGCCCCACTGGGAGGGTCGGTACGGGTCGGCCGCGGCGAGCGCCGCCACCGGCGCGGACGCGACCACGAGGGCCACGAGCAGCACGGCGAGGGGGCGGACGGCGCGGACGGTCACGGGGCGGCTCTCGGGAAGGCTGGCGCGGCTGATCAGGCGTCGCGCGACGGGTCGTCGTCGCGCGGCGCCGAGCCGTCCGGGCCGGCGGCCGGCGGCCGGGCCGACGAGCGGTCACGGGGCTGCATCGCCGACAGCGCGCGGTTGAAGTGGTCGACCGACGACGCCGGATCACGGTCGGCGCGGGCGGTCCACCACGTCCAGGCGAGCGCGGCCACGACGAGCAGGATGAGCGGGACGAAGAGGTAGGGCAACACGGTCCTCGAGGGGTCGGGGGGGCGGCGCGTGCGAGAAGCGGACCCGGGTCCCGGCACGACGGTAACCCCGGGCAGCGGAAGGCGACAACCGCCGTGACGGGCGGTGACGCCGGCGTGACTGAGGGCGCCCTCAGCAGCGATCGCTGCCGGGCCAGCGGTCGCGGCCGTCGGCGAGGAACTCGTGCTTCCAGATCGGGACGAACGCCTTCACGCGGTCGATCAGGGCGGTAGCGGCCGCCAGGGCCTCGTCCCGGTGCGGCGCCGACGCGGCGCAGATCACGCTGACCTCGCCGACCGCGAGCGCACCGATCCGGTGCCCCACGTACACGCAGCGCACGCCCGGGAACGCCGCGGCGACCTCGTCGGCGACCGCGCGCATCGCGATCCGGGCCTCCTCGTCCCAGGCCTCGTAGGTGAGCGACGCGACCGCCGCGCCCTCGTGGTGGTCGCGGACGACCCCCGAGAACAGCCCGACGCCGCCCGCCTCGGGGTGCAGGACCGCCGCGTGGGCCCGTCCGACGTCGAGGGGCAGGTCCGTGAGCTCGACCTCCACCCGCACCCCGTCGCGGGGAGGGTCGAGCGGCCGCGCGGCGGCGACCCGGTCGCCCGTCACGGGCGGCGGGAGCCGACGGTGCGCCACACGACCGCCGTGAGGAGCGCCAGCAGGCCGGCGGAGACGGCCCGGACCTTGGAGCGCTCGGTGCGGAGGCGACCGATCGAGAGGTAGTCGCGGTGCTCCTCGACGAGCTCGACCAGCGCGTCGCGGTTGGAGTGCTTCGGACGCCAGCCGGTGGCGGTCAGCTTCTCGACGCTCAGCACCCAGGGATGCATGACGTAGTGCACGAAACCGGGAGGCGACTCCCCGAGGCCCATCCGCCACATCCGGTCGGCGACCGAGAAGGCGACCTCCTCCGGGACCCAGGCGACCTTGGCGTCGGCGATCGCCGTCACCTCGTCGAAGGACAGCCAGCCCTCGGACGTCACGTTGTAGGCCCCGGGCAGGTCCTCGACGACGGCGTGGGCGAGGGCGGACGCGACGTCGTCGACGTGCGCGAACTGGATCGGCGGCTTGTGCCCCTTGACGGCCGTGAACCGCGGCTGCTCGAGGATGCGCGTGATGAAGTTCTGCACGCCGGGGC
>JAHWKB010000372.1 GCA_019348115.1 Actinomycetota bacterium
CTCAGACCCCGTCGTGGTACTCGCGGTCCTCGCGGTCGGGGCGCGCCTGCCCGCCGGGGTTGCGCTGCTCCGGCTCCTGCTCCTGCTGCTCGTCGTCCTCGGTGCGCTGGTCCTCGTCGCCGGCCACGCTCGTCTCCTCGTCGGTGCGTCCGACCGTACGACGGGCCGTCGCGGACGTCCGGACGCCATCGTGCTCGTTCGGCCAGCGACAGCCGGCGTGGCGACGGGCATCCCGTCCCGCTGGACCGCGGAGAGGAGGAGGCGTGGCGACGACGGCCGACCCGCGTGAGCAGGTCCGGACGTCCAGGCGGCTGGCCTACGTCCTCCGTCACGACCCGGCCTCCGTCGGCGTGACGCTCGACCCCGCAGGCTGGGCGGCGGTCGACGAGGTGCTCGCCGGTCTGCGGGCGGCCTCCCGCTGTCCCGGGTCGAGCTCGGACAGCTCGTGGCGGAGAGCCCCCCGGGTACCTGCGTCGGTCCTGAGACGCGGCCGTTCGGCGGGAGCGGGCGGGGCGACGGGGAGCAGGGCCGCGCTTCGATGGTGGTCCGACGATCCGACGGAGCGACGCGATGCCGAAGAGCGTGGTGGTGACCGGTGCCAACAGCGGTATCGGTCTGGCGACCGTGAAGGTGCTGGCGAAGGCCGGCTACGACGTCATCGGCACCGTCCGGAGCGAGGCGAAGGCCGAGACCATGCAGGCCGCCCTCGCCGACGCGGGCACCGAGGCACGTGCGGTCGTGCTCGACGTGGCCGACGAGGCCTCCACCCGCGAGGGGTTCGGCCACATCGCGACCATGACGGACGGCGGACCGTGGGCGGTCGTCAACAACGCCGGCTTCGCCCAGGCCGGTGCCATCGAGGACGTCACCGCCGAGGACGCGCGCTACCAGCTCGAGGTGAACCTCCTCGCGCCGGCGCGGATCGCGCAGCTCGTCCTGCCGGCGATGCGCGAGCGCGGCGACGGGCGGATCGTGAACATGTCCTCGATCGCCGGCCGCGTCGCGACCCCGCTGACCGGGTGGTACTGCGCGAGCAAGCACGGCCTGGAGGCGATGTCGGACGCGCTGCGGATGGAGGTCGCGCCCTTCGGCGTCAAGGTCATCCTCGTCGAGCCGGGCGGGTTCGGCACCGGTATCTGGCAGGGCGGCCACGACAGCTTCCCCGACCCGGAGCGCTCCGCGTACCGGGAGGTCTACGACCACGCGAAGGACTGGACGCTCCGCGGGAAGTGGTTCCCGGACCCGGTCTGGGTCGGCCGGGTGATCCGTCTCGCGCTCGCGTCGTCGAACCCGCTCCCGCGCTACCTCGTCGGCATCGACGCGATGGCCGGGGTCGTGGGCGACACCCTCGCGCCGACGAGGGTCAGCGACTTCGTGAAGGGCGCCAGTGCCGGCCTGCGCCGCGTCACCCGCGGGGGGGCGTAGCGGACCTCAGCGGTAGGTGAGGAGGTCGGGGTCCTCGGCCTCGAGGTGGGCGTGGTCGTTCACCGTCAGGAGCGTCACGCCGCTGCGGCCGGCGACGAGCTTGGTGATCGACGTGTTCACGAGCACCCGGTTCATCGCCCGCCAGCCGTCGGCGTCGAGCCCGAGGTGGTCGGCGACGACGGCGCTGATCGCCCCGCCGGAGGTCACGACCACGGTCGTCCCGGACGCCCCGTCGTCGACGAGCGCAGCCAGCCCGTCGCGGACACGCGTGCGGAACGCCTGGTACGGCTCGGTGTAGTCGTCGTCGTGCTCGCCGGCGGTCCACCGCGACACCGCCAGCTCGAACACCTCCTGGAAGGCACGCTGCAGATCCGTCGCCGCGGCCATCCGCTCCTCGATCGCGGCCTGCTCCTCCTCCGTGGGCGCGGCGGCCGCGAGGATCATCTCGTGGTCGTACTCGCCCCAGGCGGCGTCCACCGTCAGCGGGACGTCGCCGAGCAGGTCGAGGCAGATCCCGGCCGTGTGCTCCTGCCGGCGCATGCCCCCGTGGATCACCCGGTCCACCCCGAGCCCGGTCAGTCGCGACGCGAGGATGGCGGCCTGGCGCTCGCCCCGCGGCGACAGCACGTCGTAGTCGGCCCTGCCGAACGAGGCCTGGGCGTGACGGACGAGCAGGACGACACCCATCTACGTCCCCCGGATGATGCGGCCGCAGCGCCACGACAGGTACCGGACCCCGAGCGAGAAGCTCCGGAAGGCCGGGTTCCGCTGCGGGCGTGGCTTGCGCACCTCGCGGGCGTGGATCTGCTGGATGATGACGGCGAGCCGGAACAGCCCGTAGACCTCGTAGAAGCGCCAGTCGTCGACCGCGTGGCCGGTGCGGTCGAGGTAGCGCTCGACGACCTCGCGGCGGGTCAGCATCCCCGGGAGGTGCGTGGGCTGCCGGCGGAACGCCTGCATCACGCGGTCGTCGTCGGCCTCGACCCAGTACGCGAGCGACGCGC
>JAHWKB010000373.1 GCA_019348115.1 Actinomycetota bacterium
TCCGCTCGGTCCCCGTCGAGCCCTGACCCGCCGAGGTCGCCGGCGACGACGCTGCCGCCGGCGCCGGACTGCCCCATGCGTCCGATCGCTGCCTCGGCGCGATCATCCGCCCCGGCCGCGTGGACGTCCAGACCGTCCGAAGCAGTGGTCACCTCCGGACCAGGTGTCACCCGCCTCCCGCTCCCCCATAGGCCGTGGCGCGGTCAGTAGCCTCCGCACGTCCCCGACCGAGGCAGGTCCATGCAGCGGTACCAGCGCGAGTTCGTCGACTTCATGGTCGAGGCCGACGTCCTCACGTTCGGCGACTTCGTCACGAAGAGCGGACGCCCCACGCCCTACTTCATCAACGCCGGCCGGTACCGCACCGGCGCGCAGATCGGTCGCCTCGGCCGCTTCTACGCCCAGGCGATCGTCGACGCGTTCGGCGACGTCGACGTCCTGTTCGGGCCGGCGTACAAGGGCATCCCCCTCGTCGTCACGACCTCGATGGCTCTCGCCGGCGAGCACGGTCGCGACACCGCGTTCTGCTTCAACCGCAAGGAGGCGAAGGACCACGGCGAGGGCGGGGTGCTCGTCGGCCACCCGCTCCAGGATGGGGACCGCGTCGTCATCGTCGAGGACGTCACGACGGCGGGCACCTCGATCCGCGAGACCGTGCCGATCCTCCGTGCTGCCGCCGACATCGAGCTGGTCGGCCTCGTCGTGAGCGTCGACCGACAGGAGCGCGGCAGCGGCGGGGTCGTCTCGGCGCTGCGGGAGGTCGGGGACGAGTTCGGGATGGCGACGACCGCGATCGTCACCATCGACGAGATCGTCGCGCACCTGCGGGACCGCGAGGTCGGCGGTCGCCGGGTGCTGGGCGACGACGACCTCGAGCGCATCGCCACCTACCGCGCCGAGTACGGCGCCTGACGCGAGATCCGTAGACGGTTCCTCGGACCCGTGCCGAGGAAGCGTCTACAGATCCGCGAGGATGGCGCGAGCGGCGGCGACGGGGTCGTCGGCGCGGGTGATCGGGCGACCGATCACGAGGTGGGTCGCGCCGTCGTCCATCGCCCGTGTCGGGGTGGCGGCGCGTGCATGGTCGTCGTCGCCCTCGCCGGCGGGCCGGATGCCGGGGGTCACGAAGGCCACATCGCTGCCGACGAGGGAACGCACCCGCCCGAGGTCGCGCGGCGCGCACACGAGCCCGGGCGCGCCGGCATCGACGGCCATGAACGCGAGCGCCTCGACCTGCGTGTCGGCCGGCGGCATGTTCACCCGCGCGAGCTCCTCGTCGGACAGGCTCGTCAGGACCGTCACCGCGAGGATCGTCCCGGCGTCGCCGAAGCCCTCGACCGCCGCGGCGACCATGGTCGGCCCACCGGTCGCGTGGATGGTGAGCATCTCGACGCCGTCGAGCTGCGACAGACGGCGTGTGGCCCGCTCGACGGTCGTGGGGATGTCGTGGAGCTTGAGGTCGAGGAAGACCGGCCCGTACTCGGCGATCCGCTCGACCGCGGCCGGGCCGTACCCGCCGAACAGCTCGAGCCCGACCTTGAACATGCCGACCTCGCCCTCGAGGCGCGACGCCAGGGACACGGCCTGGTCGAGGTCGGGCACGTCGATGGCGACGATGATCGGGTTCGTGCCCGCGGACGGCGCGGACCGGTCCGCGGCGTCGGGACGGCCGGGTGGCAGGTGGTCAGGCACGGGGGAACACCTTTCCGCGGAGCTCGTCGAGCCGCGTGTAGCCGCGGACGGCCATCCACCGCCGCAGGTCGCCGATGAGCTGTTGGGTCACGAACGGGTCGGCGAAGGTCGCGGTCCCGATGGCGACGGCCGAGGCGCCGGCGCGGACGATCTCGACGACATCCTCGACGGTCCGGATCCCACCCATGCCGATGATCGGCACCTCCGGCAGGGCGGTGTGGACCTGGTGGACGGCGCGGATCGCGATCGGGCGGATCGCCGGACCGGACAGGCCGCCGTAGGTGTTGGCGAGCCGCGGACGGCCGCTCTCGGGATCGATCGACATGCCGAGCGTGGTGTTGATGAGCGACAGGCCGGTGGCGCCCGCGTCGACGACGGCCCGTGCGATGACGGTGATGTCGGTCACGTCGGCCGTGAGCTTGCCGAAGACCGGCAGGTCCGGGAGCTCGCGCCGGACGGCGCGGATGACCTCGCCGGCGGGGTCGGCGGCGCAGGCGAACACGAGGCCGCGGTGCTCGACGTTCGGGCACGAGAGGTTGACCTCGACACCGACGATGCCGGCGCGGCCACGGAGCTTGGCAGCGACCTGGCGGAAATCGTCGACCGTCTTGCCGGCGATGGAGACGATGACGGGGACGTCCTTGCCCTGCAGCCAGGCGAGGTCCTTCGCGATCCAGCGGTCGACGCCGGGGTTCTGCAGCCCGATGGCGTTCAGCATCCCGGACGGGGTCTC
>JAHWKB010000374.1 GCA_019348115.1 Actinomycetota bacterium
TCGGCGCCTACACCGGAGAGTCGAGCCACGGCGCGACCAAGAGCATCTACGGCGCTGACCCCGACGGCAACGAGTTCGAGGTCATGTGGATGCTCCCCCGGGAGGAGTGGGGCACCTACGAGCACGCCGCGACCATCGAACGGCTCGACCTCGACGCCGAGATCGCGCGCTGGTCCGGCGTCCGCACCGCCGGTGCCTGATCCGGATCCCGGGAACGTTGGTGTCCCGACCGATGCCTGGCAGGCTACGGGCATGGACGGACCACGCTGGCTCGACGACGAGGAACAGGCCGCCTGGCGGCGCCTGGCCGCCGTGCTCCTCAAGCTCCCCGCGGAGCTCGAGGCGCAGCTGCAGCGCGACGCGGACATGGGGCAGTTCGAGTACTGGGTCCTCGTCGTCCTGTCCGAAGCGCCCGACCGGGCGCTCCGTCTGAGCCAGCTCGCCGCGCAGTCCAACGCGTCGCTGTCGCGGCTGTCCCACGTGGTGACGCGTCTGGAGAAGCGCGGCTGGGTCACCCGGCAGCCGTGCCCCGACGACGCCCGCGCCACCCTGGCCGTGCTGACCGATGTCGGCTTCGAACGGCTGGTCGCCGCAGCGCCGGGCCACGTCGAGGCCGTCCGTCACTGCGTGTTCGACGGCCTCGAGCCGACGGACGTGCGCGACCTCGGGCGCCTGTGCGACGCCATCCTGGACCGCATCGACGCCCGCCCCCAGGGCTGACCCGACCGGGCGACGGGGCGCACCACGAGGTCTCGGACTCGCACGGCACCTCTGCCCACCGGGGAGCCTGGTCGGGGGCGTCGCTAGCTGCGCAGCGTGTCCCGGCGCTCCCTGAACTCCCGCCCGTCGATCTCGCCCCGGGCGTAGCGCTCCTCGAGGATCCGCAGTGCGGAGCTGGACCGGGCCGGACCGCCGGGGGACCTTCCGGCCCCGACGGCGCGCACGAGCAACCACGCGCCGCCGACGACGAGCCCGAGGAACAGCAGCGTGAACACGATCATCATGACCGCCATCATCGCTCCGCCGCCCATCGTCTCGCAGCCCATCATCGGTCGGCCACCTTCCGTCTGTCGTGGTCCATCCCGCCGCCCATCCGACACCAGTACGGCATCAGCGTAGGAGAGCGGCGCTCGCCCGTTACACGACGCGGTTGTCGTAGCGACGCTGCCACCGGACGGCGGTGAGCAGCGCTGACCCGCCGGATGCACCCACGGGATCATCCGCGTCGGCGACCGCCGCTGACCAGGACAAGACCGCCGCCCGCCTCGTCGGCACCGACACCGTCGACGGCGTCGAGACCCGCACCGTGGCCTTCTACGTCGAGCGGGCAGGACCTCGATCTGGTACCGGCTGCGGTCGACGACGACCGCGGACGGCGGGCCGAGATGAAGGCGCAGGGGTCACGTCACGGACCACCGCTACCGTGACTTCACGAGCCGGTCGCGATCCAGCCTCCGCCCTCGCCGGACTGACAGCGAAGGGGACCTCCGGCTCGCCGCTACCCTGCGACCGTTGTGGGTGGGCGTCCCGGATCGGCCTCCAACGCCCGTCGGCGGGCGTCTGCGGGCCTCCTTCTCCGGCGGCTTCCCCGGCAACCCCGCCCCCGTAGCTCAGTGGATAGAGCGTCGGTTTCCTAAACCGTGCGTCGCAGGTTCGATTCCTGCCGGGGGCGCCCCCTGCCGACATCTGTGCACGCTTCCTCGGACCCGGTGCCGAGGAAGCGTGCACGGATCCGTCAGGCGTCGTCGGGCTCCGGGAGCTCGACGCGGGGGAAGAGGGGCGTGGGCTCGCCGAGCGCGGTGCCGACCGGGACCTCACGTCGGGCCCAGCCGTGGCCGTCGAGGCCCGCGCTGCCACCGCCCAGCCACGCGTGCACGCGCTGCGAGGAGAACGGCGTGAACGGCGCGAACGCGAGCACGCCGGCGGAGATGGCCTGGAGCGCCGTGTTGAGCGTCGTCCCCGTGCGGGCGAGGTCGGTCTTCGCCGTCTTCCACGGCTCCATGGCGTTGAGGTAGGCGTTGGTCTCCTGCGCGATCGCGAGCGCCTTCTTGAGCGCGGCGCGCAGCTCCACGGCGGCGATCAGCTCACCCTCGTCCAGGAGCAACGTCTCGATGGTCGACAGCAGCGACCGGTCCGCGTCCGCGAGCTCCCCCGGCTCGGGCACCATGCCGTCGAAGTTCTTGTGCGTCATGGCGAGGACGCGGTTCACGAGGTTGCCCCAGGCGGCACCGAGCTCGTCGTTGACGCGGCGGACGAGCTCGTCGCCGGAGATGTCGGTGTCGGTGTACTCGGGGAGGTTCGCCGCGATCGCGTAGCGGAGCGCGTCCGGTTGGAAGTGCTCCAGGTACTCGAGGACGGGCGTGCCGATGCCCATCGACTTCGACGCCTTCTCGCCCTTGAAGGTGACGTACTGGTTCGC
>JAHWKB010000375.1 GCA_019348115.1 Actinomycetota bacterium
AGCTCCTCGGCGAGCTCGGCGCGGGAGCGGCGCATCGCGTCGTAGGCGTCCTTGTCCGCCTCGTCCCACCGGCGTCCGGCGGCCTCACGCGGCTCCGGCTCGGCGGCGACGCCGCGCTCGAGCGCCGCGAACATCCGGTCGGCGTGGTCGCGGAGCGGGCCGGTCCGCCGCTGGTTGCGCCGCACGAGCTGCTGCGGCGTCGCCGGCGGGTCGTTCGCGAGGTCGAGGAGCGTCTGGTCGCGCACGAGCCGGTTCGGCGCGATGTCGTGCTCCTTCGAGACCGACTCGCGCTCCTCCCACAGGGCGCGGAGGATGGCCCGCTCGGGGCCTCCGAGCCGGCCGCTCCCCTTCGTGCGCGTCCAGTCGCGGCGGTCCTCCCTCGAGCGCTCGATGGTCGCGACGAGCTCCTGGTCGTACCAGTCCCGCCGTCCCGCCTCGTCGAGCCTCCGGGCCAGCTCGGCCCACAGCGCCGGCAGCCAGAACACGTCGCCGGCGGCGTAGGCCGCCATGTCGTCGTCGAGCGGACGCTGCTCCCAGTCCGCGCGCTGGAAGCGCTCCTTGTCGTCCGTGAGCTCGACCTCGAGCACGGTCGACAGCAGTGGGCCGAGCCCGGTCGGAAGCCCCAGCACCGCGGCGGCGACCGCCGTGTCGGCCAGCTCGCGCGGTCGGATGCCGACGATGTCCAGCGGCTCGAGGTCGTTCTCGACCGCGTGCAGCACGACGAGACGGTCGGCGAGCGCCTCGTCGACGACGCCGAGGTCCGGGATCGTGAGCGGGTCGACCAGCAGGCACGTGTCCGCATCGCCGATCTGCACGAGCGCCGCGCGCCGGTAGTAGTTCTGCGCGTCGGCCCGCTCCACGTCGACGCCCAGCACGTCACCTCGGAGCCGCTCGAGCGCCGCGGGCAGCGCCGCGGGGTCGTCGACGAAGACGATGTCGCCGGAGGAGTCGGTCGTGGGCACGGGGTTCCGTCGGTCGTCGGGCGAGCGGGAGGAACGTACTCCCTCGACCTCGGGGGCCGTCGTGCGGCAGGATGCGCGCCGGTCCACCGTCCCCTCCATGAGGTTCCCCGTGCCCGCGCTCCTGTGCGTCCATCCCCACCCCGACGACGAGTCGATCGCCTGCGGCGGGGTGATCGCCAAGGCCGTCGACGCTGGCCACCGCGTGAAGGTGGTCACGTGCACGCGCGGCGAGGAGGGCGAGAACCTCGCGGGCATCGACCTCGGGGACGAGGACCTGCCGACCCATCGGCTGCGTGAGCTGCAGGACGCCCTCGCCGAGCTCGGTGTCACCGATCACGAGTTCCTCGGCTACCGCGACTCGGGGATGGTGGACACGCCCGGCAACGCCCACGCCGAGTGCTTCCACGTGGCCGACCTCTACGAGGCGGCGGGCCGGCTCGCCCGCATCATCCGGCGCTTCCGGCCCGACGTGCTCGTGAGCGACGACGCCCAGGGCACGTACGGCCACCCGGACCACGTCAAGGCCCACCGCGTGACCGAGCGCGCGCTCGTGATGGCGGCCGACCCGTGGTGGCGCACGCCCGAGGACGGCGAGCCGCACGAGGTGGCGAAGCGCTACGTGTTCGCCTTCTCCCGGTCCCGGGTGCTCGAGACCCACCGGCGACTGCGTGCGGAGGGACTCGCCTCGCCGTTCGGTGAGGCCGACGACCTCGACGAGGCCGACATCCCCTTCGGCGTCCCGGACGAGGAGGTCACGACGGTCGTCGCGATCCACCCCTGGCTCGCTCGCAAGCAGGCGGCGATGCGGGCGCACCGGTCGCAGATCGGGGAGGACTCGTTCTTCCTCAACGTCCCGGAGGCGGTCGCCACGGAGATCTTCGGCACCGAGGCGTTCGTGCTGCTCGCCGGTGAGGCGGCCGGAGATCCGGAGGACGACCTCTTCGCCGGCCTGGGGTCCGCGCGGCGGTGACGGGGCGTCCGGCGGCGGAAGTAGGGTGCCGGCCGCCGACCGCTGCCGACCGGACGAGGAGCCGACGCCGTGATCCAACCGCCGAGCGAGGCGTTCCGGACGGTCATGTCCCGGTTCGTCACGGGCGTGACGGTGATGACGACCCTGCTCGACGGTGAGCCCCACGGGATGACGGCGAGCGCCGTCTCGTCGCTCTCCCTCGAGCCGCTGCTCGTCCTCGCCTGCGTCGAGTGCGACACGGCCATGGCGGAGCTCCGACCGGGGGAGGACGTGTTCGCGCTGTCGATCCTCAGCGCGTTCCAGGCGGGCCTCTCGGACCGCTTCGCCGACCCCTACCGGCCGGCAGGGGCGGCCCAGTTCGAGGGGATCGTCACCGGACGGGCGGCGACGGGCGCCCCGATCCTGCCGGACGTCCTGGGGTGGGTCGACTGCCGGGTCTGGGCCAGCTACGACGGCGGTGACCACCGCATCATCG
>JAHWKB010000376.1 GCA_019348115.1 Actinomycetota bacterium
TCGATCGCCTGGTCGCCCTCGGCCGGGCCCTGGGCGATGCGGTCCACGACGTCCATGCCCTCGGTGACCTCGCCGAAGAGCGTGTACTGCGGCGGCAGCGGGTAGCCCGGCTCGGCCTGGACGATGAAGAACTGCGAGCCGTTGGTGTCGGCACCGGCGTTGGCCATCGCGAGCGAGCCACGCGGGTAGCCGCCCGCGGCGCTGACGACCTCCTCGGCGTAGCTGAGCTCGTCCTCGAACGTGTAGCCCGGGAACTGGCCGCCGTTGCCGTGGCCGGTCCCGGTGGGGTCGCCGCCCTGGATCATGAAGCCGTTGATCACCCGGTGGAAGGGCACGCCGTCGTAGTAGCCGTCCTCGGCGAGGAAGACGAAGTTGTTGACCGTCGTGGGCGCCTCGGACGCCGCGAGCTCGAGCACGACCGTCCCGCAGGTCGTCTCCACGGTGGCCCGGTACGTGGCCGACGTGTCGATCGTCATCTCCGGCGGAGCGTCGTACGGCGTGGCGGCGGGCTCGGGCACCTCGGCGTCGGTCGGGCAGGGCTCGGCGTCGACGGGCTGCGGGTTGGCGTAGCTCGCCTCGCCGGCCGCGGCGTCGGTCGCCGTCGGGTCCCCCGGTTCGGTCGTGGCGTCGCCCGGCTCGGTGGTCGCCTCCGGGTCCGGCTCGGTGGCGGACGGGTCGTCGGTGGGCTGCTCGAGCGGCGTCTCGGTGCCGACGGCGTCGGGCTCGGCGGGATCGGTGTCCCCGCCGCCGGCGAACAGCGCCGCCGCGAACAGCGACAGTGCGAGCGCGGCCACGAGCACGATGGCGATGATGCGCGTGCGGCGCTGCTTGGCCTCGGCCGCGGACGCCTGGCGCTGGGCGCGGGCGCGGTCGACCTGCTTCTTGTGGTGCTTCTGACTCACGGAGGACCACCCACGGAGGTAGGAACAGGGACGGGAGAGCTGGGTCGGACAGGGCCGTTCAGGCTATCCGCCCCCGACCGGCGGCGAGCCGCCAGCAGTGGCGGTGCCAGTGACGACGGTCCTCGTTCCCCTCGAGCGGCCACACGACGACGTGGCCTTCGCCCTCGGGGATGGGGTTGCCGCACTCGGGGCAGACGTAGTCCTTCGTCGCGTTCACCGGCTGGACGTCGCGGGCGACGTAGCCCTCGAGCTGCGGGACGGGCATGCCCCTCATCGCTCGATCCCCGCGACGACGAGGAGCAGCGTGAAGCCGTCGTCGGAGCCGCTCCAGTGCTCGCGGATGAGGTCGTAGCCGGCCGTGTTGAACAGGTACCGCAGGGCCTTGGTGACGATGTAGATGTCGTCCATCTGCCCGAGTCCGCCGAAGACGTCCGGGATGAGGTCCACCGGGCTCACGACGTAGGCGATCGCCCCCCCGGCGACGACCTTGGCGTGCCACGGGACCCGGGGGTCCTTCGCGACCCGCGACAGGAGCCTCGCGACGTCCGGCAGGAAGCGCAGGAGCTCCTGCCACGCGGGCTTGCCCTGGACCGAGCGTTCGCCCGAGCGCTCGCGCTCGGCCGCCTCCTCCGCGGTCAGCACCTCGTCGGGGCGGACCGCGTCGTCGGAGCTCGGGCCGCCGCTCACGTGTACACGTAGAAGCCGCGTCCGGCCTTCTTGCCCAGGTAGCCCGCGCTCACCATGTGCACGAGCAGTGGTGCCGGCGCGTAGGACGGCTCCTTGAACTCGCGGTGCAGCGTCTCGATGATCGCGAGCGTGACGTCGAGGCCGACGATGTCGATGAGCTCGAACGGCCCCATCGGGTAGCCGGCGCCGAGCTTCATCGCCTTGTCGATCTCCTCGGCGGTCGCGTAGTGCGACTCGAGCATCTTCACGGCGTCGTTGAGGTACGGGAACAGCAGCGTGTTGACGATGAACCCGGCGCGGTCGGGGCACAGGACGCCGACCTTGCCGACCTTGTCGACGAACGCCCGTGCCTGCTCGAGGACGACGTCCTCGGTGCGCACGGTGGGGACGATCTCGACGAGCTTCATGATCGCGGCGGGGTTGAAGAAGTGCAGGCCGACGACCCGGTCGGGGCGGTCGGTGACCATCGCGCACTCGATGACCGGGAGGCTGGAGGTGGTCGTCGACAGGACGGCGTCCTCGCGCAGGATCGGCGCGAGGTCGCTGAACAGGTCCTTCTTGATGCCGAGATCCTCGGCGACGGCCTCGATGACGAGGTCGGAGGGCGCGAGGTCCTCGAGCTCGGACGTGGGCTTGATGCGGGCGAGGGTGGCGACCATGTCCTCCTCGGTCATCCGCCCCTTGTCGACCATGCGCTGCATGGAACGCGACACGCTGGCGGCGACCTTCTCGGCCTTCTCCTTGGAGCGGCCGCGGACGATCACGTCGTAGCCCGCCTTGGCGCAGACCTCGGTGATGCCGGTCGCCAT
>JAHWKB010000117.1 GCA_019348115.1 Actinomycetota bacterium
CGAGCGACTCGTCGATCGACCGGTTGATGTTCTTCCGCGAGAACGCCTCGCTCGCGGCGCCGAAGACCGCGACCTCTCCGACGCGGTGCTCGAGCGCCGCATCGAGGCCGCGCTCGTTGGGGACGAGGACGGGGTAGCGGACGCCGTCGACCCGATCGATGGCGTCCATCACCTCGCCGGCGTCGGCGAGCTGGGGGACCCACGTCGGGTGCACGAAGGAGGTCGCCTCGACGACCGCCAGCCCGGTGCGGGCGAGGCGGTCGATGAAGTCGACCTTGACCCCCGTGTCCACCACGCCCGGCTCGTTCTGGAGCCCGTCACGCGGGCCGACCTCGACGATGGTGATCTCGGACGTGGGGGTCACGATGCGTCCTCCGCGGGGGCGAACTCGAGGAGTGCCGTGCCGCCGTCGACGGCGTCGCCGGCGCCGACGTGCACGGCCGTGACGGTGCCGTCGACGGGCGCCTTGATGGGATGCTCCATCTTCATCGCCTCCACGACCATCAGGGTCGTCCCGGCCGTCACCTCGTCGCCCTCGGCGACCTCAACGGTGATCACCGCGCCGGGCATCGGCGACGTGAACGCGGTCTCGCCGGCGAGCGCGGACGGGTCGGCGTGCCGCGTCGCGGGCACGACGCGGAGCCGTCGGACCACGCCGGCGACGTGCGCCCAGACGTCGTCGCCGTCGCGGATGACGTGCGCCGGCACGTCGTGGCCGTCGATCTCGAGGTGGAGGAGCCCGTCCGCGTCCACGCGCAGGACGTGGGCCTCGGCGACCGTGCCGCCGGACGCCACGCGGTAGCGGCCGTCCCGCCCGGTCACCGACAGCTCGATGGTGTCTCCGGCGTCCTCGAGGGTGAGCTGCCAACCGCCGACCTGTCCGGTCCGCCACGGCCCGAGCGCGCGCCACGGCGAGTGCGGGTCGCCGGCGTCGACGTCGTGCTCCTCGTCCGCCTGCAGGCTGACGGCCACGGCCGTGACGAGCTCGTCCGGGGTGTCGGTCGGCTCCCAGTCGGCGAGGTGGTCGTCCACGAACGTCGTCGTGAGGTCGCCGCTGCGGAACGCGTCGTGGTCGAGCACCGCCGCGAGGAAGTCGAGGTTGGTCGTGACCCCGAGGACGGTGGTGTGGCCGAGGAGCCAGCGCATCCGCTCGATCGAGGCGTCGCGGTCCGGGGCGTGGACGACCAGCTTCGCGAGCATGGGGTCGTAGAAGCGGGTCACCTCGCTGCCCGACTCGACCCCGGAGTCGACCCGCACGTCGCCGCGACGCGGCACGACGAAGCGGTGGACGGGGCCCGTCTGGGGGAGGAAGCCACCGGCGGCATCCTCGGCGTAGAGCCGCGCCTCCAGGGCGTGGCCCTGCGGGCGGATGTCCGTCTGCTCGAGCCCCAGCGGCTCGCCGGCGGCCACCTGCAGCTGGAGCGCCACGAGGTCGAGGCCGGTCACGAGCTCGGTGACGGGGTGCTCGACCTGGAGGCGGGTGTTCATCTCGAGGAAGTAGAACTCGCCCGAGTCGGCGAGCAGGAACTCGACCGTGCCGGCACCGACGTAACCGACGGCCTCGGCGGCGCGGACCGCGGCGGCACCCATGCGCTGGCGGAGGTCGGCGTCGACGGCGGGGGACGGCGTCTCCTCGACGATCTTCTGGTGCCGGCGCTGCACCGAGCACTCGCGCTCGAGGACGTGGATGACGTGGCCGTGGGTGTCGCCGAAGACCTGGACCTCCACGTGGCGCGGGCCCCGGACCAGCTTCTCGATGATGAGGCGGTCGTCCCCGAACGCGTTCCTCGACTCGCGACGGGCGCCGGCGAGCGCGTCCGCCAGACCTCCGGGCTCCTCGACGGCGCGCATGCCCTTGCCGCCGCCGCCGGCGACGGCCTTCACCAGCACCGGGTAGCCGATCTCGTCGGCGGCCGCGGTCAGGTCCTCGTCGGTGAGCCCCTCGCCGTGGCGCCCGGGCACGACCGGGACGCCGGCCTCCTCGAGGTGGCGCTTGGCTGCGGCCTTGTCACCCATGAGCCGGATGACGTCGGGGGACGGGCCGATGAAGACCACGCCCGCATCGGCGCAGGCCTCGGCGAAGTCGGCGTTCTCGGACAGGAAGCCGTACCCCGGGTGGATCGCGTCGGCGCCGGTCCGCTGGGCCGCCTCGATGACCCGGTCGATCCGCAGGTAGCTGTCCGTCGCCGGGGCGGGGCCGAGGCGCACGGCCTCGTCGGCCTCGTGGACGTGCGGCTCGTCGGCGTCGGCGTCGGAGTAGACGGCGACCGTCGCGACCCCGAGGTCACGGCACGTCCGCAGCACGCGGCGGGCGATCTCGCCCCGGTTGGCGACCAGCACCTTGCGGAACACCCGGCACGACTCCCTGGCTCGGTGGGGGAGGGACGCTACCGCCGCGTGGGACGTTCGCGGCAACCTCCGACGGCAGCCGGACGTCCTAGGGTGTGAGGGGAGCAACGGAGGACGAGATGCGACGTGCACGACGGGCCGTGGTGGCCCTCCTGGCGACCGTGGCCCTGGCGGGCTGCGGCGGCGCGAGCGACGGCGAGGACGCGTCCGCGCCCGAGCCGGCACCGACGGTGACGGTCACCGTGACCGAGACGGCGACCCCGGACGACGTGGAGCCGCGCGAGGAGAGCCCGACGCCGCAGCCGGCCAGCTCACCGTCGGCAGACCCCTGCACGACCCCGGGTCTGGAGGGGTCCGCGTTCATCTTCGTGACCTCGCACCAGCCCGGGTCGACGCTCGCGTCCGGGGACACGGTGGAGGGGTGTGCCAACACCTTCGAGGCGACCTACGAGTACGAGCTCCTCGACCGCGACGGCGCCGTGCTCGTCGAGGACTTCGGCACGGCGAGCTGCGGGACCGGCTGCGTGGGCGAGCTGTCGTTCACCCTCGACTTCAGCGTGCCCGAGCAGATGGTCGGCACGTTGCGGGTCTTCGCGTCCTCCGCCGAGGACGGCTCCGAGACGCTCGTCAACGCCATCCCGGTCCTGCTCCAGCCGTAGCGGTCGGCGGCCCATCCGGTCCCCGCCGCGCTGCGAAGCGCGTCCCATCGGACACGGCCGAGCGCGCGGCGACGACCGCAGGGTCGGCAGGCTCGATCCTCCGACTCCCGACCGGAGTGGCCGATGCGTGCACCGTCCGTCCTGCTCGCCCAGTCCCCGACCCCCGATCCGGGCCTCGAGGACTCGCGGGAGGCGGCCGCATCGATGCTCGAGACGGTGCTTGCCACGCTCCCGCGGTTGGCCGTCGCCATCCTGGTGCTCATCGCCCTGTGGCTCGTCGGCTCGCTCGTGCGACGGCTGCTCGAGCCCCGACTGACGCGGCTGCGGACGCCGAGCTTCGGGCGCGTGTTCGCCAGCCTCGCCGGCGCGGCCGTCAAGATCCTGGCCGTCTTCGCCGCCCTCGTCATCACGTTCCCGTCGGTCAACGTGCTGACCGTCGTGGGCGGCCTCGGGGTGCTCGGGATCGCGGCCGGGTTCGCGTTCCAGGACATCCTGTCGAACCTGCTGGCGGGGATCCTCCTGATCTTCCGTCAGCCGTTCGTGTCCGGTGACCAGATCGAGGTCGACGGGATCCGCGGCACCGTCGAGGCCATCACGATCCGCGAGACGCGCATCAGGAGCTTCGACGGTCGGCTCGTGCTCGTCCCCAACGCCCACGTCTACACCAACGCCATCGAGGTCCAGACGGCCTACGACGCGGTGCGGTCGAGCTTCGTCACCGGGGTCGGCTACGACACCGACCTCGCCGGGGCGCGGCGCCTCGTGACCGAGACGCTCGCCCACGTCGACGGCGTGCTGGACGACCCGCCTCCCGAGCCGTACTGGATCGAGCACGGCTCCTCGTCGGTGGTCCTCGACGTCCGGTACTGGACGTCGTCGCGGCAGGCGGACATCCGACGCGTGCAGAGCGCGGTCGCGGAGGCGCTCTTCGACGCGTTCAACGAGGCCGGCATCGACATGCCGTTCGACGTCGTGACGCTCGACGCCGCCCCGAGCTTCGGCGAGGCCCTCCGGCGGGACGCGTGAGGTCAGTCCTGCGGGACCCACGCGGCGGGGCGCTTGTCGAAGAAGGCCTGCATGCCCTCCTGGCCCTCGTCCCCGACACGCAGCCGGGAGATGACCGCGACGGTGTGCTCGGCGGCCTCGGCCTGCGAGGCCGCCCCCTCGACCAGCGGGATGAGGTCCTTCACCGCGACCTGCGCCGCGGGGCCGGCCGTCAGCACCTCGACCAGGACCCGCTCCGTCGTGGCATCGAGGTCGTCGGGGTCGCAGACCTCGTGGACGAGCCCGAGGGAGAAGGCGCGGTCCGCGTCGAAGCGCTCGCCCGTGAGGAAGTACCGCCGGGCGTTCGAGACGCCGATCTTCGGCTGGACGTAGGTGGAGATCACCGCCGGCGCGATGCCGAGCTTGGTCTCGGAGAAGCCGAACACCGCGGCGCGCGAGGCGACGGCGATGTCCGCGCACGCGATGAGGCCCATGGCGCCGCCGAGCGCCGCCCCGTTCACCTTCGCCACCACCGGCCGCGGGAAGCCGTCGATCGTCCGGAACAGCGCGTCGAGCTCGCGCGAGTCGGCGACGTTGTCCTCGTAGGAGTAGTCCTTCATCGACCGCATCCAGTTGAGGTCGGCGCCGGCGGAGAACGCCTGCCCCTCCCCGGTGAGGACGACGGCCCGCAGGGTGTCGTCCTCCCGGAGGCCCTCGAAGGCCGCCCGGATCGCCTGCATGAAGTCCGGGTTGAAGGCGTTGCGGACCTCGGGCTTGTCCAGGGTGAGCGTCACCACGCCACGGTCGTCACGGTCCTGGCGCACGAGATCGGCCACGGCATCCTCCGGGGGTCGTCGGTCGCGTGCACGCTAGTTGGACGCGCCCCGGGGCCGGTCGCCCGGGGCACGCGCGCCGGACGAACGACGGGGTCCAGTCCGGCGTGGGAGGAGCCGATGATGACCGGTATGAGCGAGCAGAGGGGGCAGGCATGACCGAGGACGAGATGTCGTCGGGCGCCCCCGCGCGCCTGCTCGTCGTGGACGACGAGGAGCCCGTCCTGGAGCTCGTCTCGACGGTGCTGTCGAGCCTCGGCGGCTTCGAGGTGGAGACCGCCCTCGACGGCCGGGACGCCATCGAGCGTCTCGAGGAGGAGGACGTCCCCACGCCGGACCTCATCGTCCTCGACGTGATGATGCCCGGCATCGACGGGCTCGCGGTCCTGGCCTGGATCCGGCAGCACGACTACCTCTACGACCTGCCGGTCGTCATGCTGACGGCCAAGACGGGCCCCGGCGACGAGGCCGAGGGCTGGCGGCACGGCTGCGACGCCTACGTCGCCAAGCCGTTCGACCCCAAGCAGCTCGTCGAGGTCGTCGCGACCACGCTCGCGGCCGGGCCCGAGCTGCGCATCGCGCGACGGGCGGACCGGCTCCGCGAGGTGCTCGCGACCTGACCGTCACATCCGGAAGACGCCGTAGTCCGGGCGCCCGTAGGGCTGGTTGAACGCGGCCGAGAGCCCGAGCGCGAGCACCGTGCGGGTGTCCGCCGGATCGATGACCCCGTCGTCCCACAGCCGGGCCGTGGCGTAGTACGGGTGACCCTGGGTCTCGTACTGCTCGAGGAGGGGCGCCTTGAACTCCTCCTCCTCGCGCGCCGGCCACTCGCCGCCCTTGGCCTCGATGGCGTCACGACGGACGGTGGCGAGGACGTTCGCCGCCTGCTCGCCACCCATGACCGAGATGCGCGCGTTGGGCCAGGTCCAGAGGAACCGGGGCGAGTAGGCCCGGCCGCACATGGCGTAGTTGCCGGCGCCGAAGGAGCCGCCGATCACGACGGTGAGCTTCGGCACCGTCGAGCACGCCACGGCCGTCACCATCTTGGCGCCGTCCTTGGCGATGCCGCCCGCCTCGTACTCGCGACCGACCATGAAGCCGGTGATGTTCTGGAGGAACACCAGGGGGGTGCCGCGCTGGTTGCACAGCTCGATGAAGTGGGCGCCCTTGAGCGCCGACTCCCGGAACAGGATGCCGTTGTTGGCGACGATGCCGACCGGGTAGCCGTGGATGCGCGCGAAGCCGGTGACCAGGGTGTCGCCGTACAGCGGCTTGAACTCGTGGAACCGTGACCCGTCGACGACCCGGGCGATCACCTCGCGCACGTCGTAGGGGCGCTTGAGGTCGCTGGGGACGACGCCGTACAGCTCGGCCGGGTCGTACTTCGGCTCCTCCGGCACGGTCAGGTCGACCGGGACGGCCTTCGTCCAGTTGAGGTTCGCGACCGCGTCGCGGGCGAGCTGGAGCGCGTGGCGGTCGTCGAGGGCGAGGTGGTCGACGACGCCGGAGGTCCGGGCGTGCAGATCGCCGCCACCGAGGTCCTCGGCGGACACGACCTCGCCGGTCGCGGCCTTCACGAGCGGCGGCCCGCCGAGGAAGATCGTGCCCTGGTCCTTCACGATGATGGTCTCGTCGCTCATCGCCGGGACGTAGGCGCCGCCGGCGGTGCACGAGCCCATGACCACCGCGATCTGTGGGATGCCCTCACCGGAGAGGTTGGCCTGGTTGAAGAAGATGCGGCCGAAGTGCTCGCGGTCGGGGAAGACCTCGTCCTGCTTCGGCAGGAACGCCCCGCCGGAGTCGACGAGGTAGATGCAGGGGAGCCGGTTCTGCGCCGCGACCTCCTGGGCCCGCAGGTGCTTCTTGACCGTCATGGGGTAGTAGGTCCCGCCCTTGACGGTGGCGTCGTTGGCCACGATGACGCACTCGACGCCGGACACGCGGCCGATGCCGGTGATGATGCCGGCGCCGGGCGCGTCGCCGTCGTACATCCCGTGCGCCGCCATGGGCGACAGCTCGAGGAACGGCGTCCCGGGGTCGAGGAGCGCCTCGACCCGGGTGCGGGGGAGGAGCTTGCCGCGGTCGGTGTGCTTCGTCCGGGCCCGCTCCGACCCGCCCTTGGCGGTCTCGGCGAGGTGGCCGCGGAGGTCCTCGACCAGGCCCAGGTGGTGCTCGCGGTTGGCGGCGAACTCCTCGGACGACGGGTCGGCGGTCGAGCGGATCACGTCCAACGCTTCGG
>JAHWKB010000377.1 GCA_019348115.1 Actinomycetota bacterium
TCTGGGTGGAGCCGCCGCCGTCCATCATCACCGCGTCGGTGGCGCCGAGGTGGAGCAGCAGGGTCTGCGAGTCGCGCATCGACAGCCCGGCGCTGGTGCTCGAGCGGCCGTCCATCGTCACGAGGAGCAGCTCCCCCGCGGCGGTCTTCCCGACCGCGGTGCGCGGGTGCCTGGCGTCGGAGTGGCGGCTGGGGCTGAAGCCCTCCTGCTCCCACTGCGACGCGGGCGTGCGCGCGCCGTTCTCGAGGAGCATGGGGCCACCCTGGACCACCTGCCACAGGCTCTGCCAGCCGTCGGTGACCTCGAACGTCAGCTGCAGCTGGTCGCCGGGCTTGTAGCCGCGGGACCAGATCTCCCGGCCGTAGGCCTCGCTCGCCGCGACGACGATGCCGTTGGGCGGGATCGGGGCGTTGCCGGTGTTCCGGACGCTCGCGACCGTCCCCAGACGGGTGTGTGTCGGGTCGAGCCGGTAGTCCTCGAACGTGACCTCGACTACGCCGGCGGCGTTGCCGGTCGTCGCACCGTAGGCGGGGGTGAAGACCGTGACCTCACGGCGCTCCGGGTCCTCCTCCGTCCTCCGCTTGGGCCAGCGGTTGACCGCGTTGATCGGGAAGGTCTGCTCGGGCTTCAGACGGCTCGCGTCGGCCGGGAGCACCATCCGTCCGGCGTAGCCGGGGTGGTCGAAGACGATGCCGCCGTCCTTGGTGATGCCGAAGGCGCCGCGCCAGATGGTCCCCTTCTCGGGCTGGGAGACGTAGTGGCCGTCGCGGACGAGCATCCCGATGGGGTCGCCGGCGGGCAGCCCGGACCACGAGAAGAACGAGGCGTTGATGCCGGCGATGGCCCCCTGCGAGGACAGCCGGATGAGGGCCTCGTGCGGCGCCTCCATGCCCGGGATGTTCCCCTTGCCGAGCTCGGGGCGCATCTTCACCCGCGCGTCGTCGGGACGGAAGCGCAGCACCTGGACGTCCACGCCGCCGTGGTCGCCCTCGTAGCGGTAGTGCTGGCGCAGGATGCCGGGCGCGACGTTGACCTGGTCGAGCCGGGCGGGCGCAGGCCCCGCCAGCGCGGGGGCCGGGAGGACCGCCGCGGCGAGGGTCAGCGCGGCGACGAGCGCAGCGAGGAGGTTCGTGGAGCGACGGGCCGACGCGGTGCGGACGGGCAGGTGCAACAAGGGTTCCCCCGGGAGGTCGTGCGGTAGGTCTGGTTCGTACCATCTGGTGAGCGTCACCCACGACCGCGCCGGGGACATCGCGCGGCGCTGACGCGCTCATCGCCCGACGGGAACTCCGCCGCCGGGCCGGGCGTACCGCCGTGCGCGGTAGCGTTGGGAGCATGACGAGCTCACCGACCCACATCCTCGTGGCCGTGGCGTGGCCCTACGCCAACGGGCTGTCCCACCTCGGCCACATCGCCGGCGCCTACCTGCCGGCGGACGTGTTCGCCCGCTACCACCGCATCGTCGGCAACCGGGTGCTGATGGTGTCCGGCTCGGACGCGCACGGCACGCCGATCACGGTCAAGGCCGACCAGGAGGGCGTCGCCCCGAGCGACATCGTCGAGCGCTACCACCCGCGCTTCCTCGAGCAGTGGGACGCGCTCGGGATCTCGTTCGACAACTTCACGACCACGATGACCGACACGCACCGCGAGGTCGTCCAGGACATGTTCCTGCGCCTGCTCGAGAACGGCTACCTCGAGCCCCGGGTCACCGAGCAGTTCTACGACCCCGAGGCCGGACGGTTCCTGCCCGACCGCTACGTCGAGGGCACCTGCCCGAACTGCGGCTACGAGGCGGCACGCGGCGACCAGTGCGACAGCTGTGGCAAGACGCTCGACCCCATCGACCTCATCGACCCGCGCTCGAAGTTCACCGGCGCCACGCCCGAGCCGCGCGAGACCGAGCACTACTTCATCCTGCTCTCGAAGCTGCAGGACGATGTGCACGGCTGGCTCGAGGGTCGCGAGGGCTGGCGCAACCACGTCCACAACTGGGCCCTCGGGTTCGTCGGTGGGGGGCTCCACGACCGCGCGATCACGCGTGACCTCGCCTGGGGCGTGCCGATCCCCGAGGCGGCGCCCATCGACGCACGCGACGACAAGCGCATCTACGTGTGGTTCGAGGCGGTCATCGGCTACCTGTCCTCCGCCGTCGAGTGGGCCCGTGACCGCGGCACCCCGGACGCGTGGAAGGACTGGTGGGAGGACCCCGACGCCGAGACGTACTACTTCATCGGCAAGGACAACATCCCGTTCCATGCCGTGTACTGGCCGGCGCAGCTCATGGCCTACAACGCCGGCGGTGGTGCCCGGCTCAACCTCCCGACGAACGTGCCCGCGAACCAGTACGTCACCTTCAAGGGCGAGAAGGCGTCGAAGTCGATGGGCATCG
>JAHWKB010000378.1 GCA_019348115.1 Actinomycetota bacterium
CTCGCCGCCGGCGTGTCGATCAAGGTCGTGAGCGAACGGCTCGGGCACAAGACCATCGCGATGACGATGGATCTCTACGCCCACGTCCTCCCCGCCATGGACGAGGAGGCCGCGGACGCCTTCGGGTCCCTCCTCGACGGACAGGCCCCGTCGTCGCCGCGGTCCTGGACGATCGCTTGACAGGCGGCCTCCCGTCCCCGATGACGTAGAAGTGGGTCCCTCTCGACAGGGGAGGTCGGATGGGCGACCACGACACCCTGGAGCGGGGACGGAAGGCGTTCGACGTCCGGGCATGGGGCGACGCCTACGACCAGCTCGCCCGAGCCGACGAGGACCTCGACCTCGCCGTCGACGACCTCGAGCGCCTCGGCGTGGCCGCCTACCTGACGGGCCGCAACGAGGCCGCCGTCGCGGTGCTCGAGCGTCTCCACCACGTGCTGCTCGACGACGGCGCGGTCGACCGTGCGGCGAGGTGGGCGTTCTGGCTCGCGTTCATCCTCTTCCAGTCCGGCGAGATGGCCCCGGCCGGCGGCTGGCTGGGACGGGCGCAGCGCCTCCTCGACGACGCCGACCTCGACTGCCCGGCGCGCGGCTTCCTGCTGGTCCCGCCGGCGCTGCTGGCGCTCGACCGCCGCGACGCCGAGCAGGCCCTCGCCCTCTTCGAGGAGGTCGCCGGGGTCGCCGACCGGTTCGACGACCCGGACCTCACCGTCTTCGGGCTGCTGGGCCGCGGCCGGGCGCTGGTCCTCGCGGGGGACACCGACCGGGGCGCCCCGCTCCTCGACGAGGTGATGGTCGCCGTCACCACGGACGACGTGTCCCCGCTCGTCGCCGGGATCGCCTACTGCGCCGTGATCGTCACCTGCCGCGCCGTCTTCGACGTCCGTCGCGCGCAGGAGTGGACCGCCGCGCTCAGCCGGTGGTGCAACGACCAGCAGGACCTCCGCCCCTACCGGGGCCAGTGCCTGGTCCACCGCTCGGAGCTGATGCAGCTGCACGGCGAGTGGTCCGGCGCGATGGAGGAGGTCGAGGAGGCCTGCGCCCACCTCGCGCAGCGGGCGGACGACCCGGTCATGGGCATGGCGCGCTACCAGCAGGCCGAGCTCCTGCGCCTGCTCGGCCAGCTGCCCCGTGCCGAGGAGTGCTACCGGATCGCCAGCGACTGGGGCCACCCGCCGCAACCGGGGCTCGCGCTCCTGCGGCTCGCCGAGGGGCGCGTCGACGACGCCGCCGCGTCGATCCGGCGGGAGGTCGCCGCCGCCGAGGGCGACCAGGTGCAGCGGTCGCGCGTCCTCGCCGCGTACGTGGAGATCATGCTCGCCGCCGGCGATCCCGCGGCGGCCGCCGAGGGGGTCGACGAGCTCGAGGCGATCGCGGCCGACTTCGACTCCTCCTACCTCGACGCGTTGGCGGCGCACGGCCGGGGCGCGGTGCTGCTCGCCACCGGTGACCCGACCCAGGCGTGCGTCGTGCTGCGGCGCGCGTGGCGGTCGTGGCAGGCGCTGCGGGCGCCGTACGAGGCGGCACGGGTGCGGATCCTGCTGGCCCGCGCGTGCCGCCAGCTCGACGACCACACGACCGCGGACATGGAGCTCGACGCCGCCCGACGCGTCCTCGAGGAGCTCGAGGCGGTGCCGGCGCTCGAGGAGGTGGCCGAGCTGTCCCGACGCCCCGACCGGCGCGACGTCCCGGGCGGGCTGACGCCCCGTGAGGTCGAGGTGCTCCGGCTCGTGGCGACCGGGGCGAGCAACCGCGACATCGCCGACACGCTCGTGATCAGCGAGAAGACCGTGGCGCGCCACCTCAGCAACATGTTCACCAAGCTGAGGGTCCCCTCGCGGGCCGCGGCGACGGCCTGGGCGTACGAGCACGCGCTCGTGTGAAGCGCCGCGCGCGGCACCCGCTACACACTCCTACCCACATCCCTCGCCGAGCGGAGATGGGTGGTGTGCCCGACGCCGGTGGCGTCCGTCTCCCGGAGACTGGAACCGTCCCCACCGACAGGAGCGGCACATGCCCATCAAGACCCCCACCGACACCCCGACCGACACCCGCACCCGCGACGCGTGGGACGCGATCGCCGACGACTTCGACCGGCACCTGACGCCACGGACCCTGACCTTCGGGCAGGAGATCGTGTCGCGGCTCCACCTCGGACCCGGCGTCCGGGTCCTCGACGTGGGCGCCGGCTCCGGAGCCGTCGCGATCCCGGCCGCGCGCACCGGCGCCGACGTCGTCGCGGTCGACATCGCCCCGACGATGATCGAGCGGCTCGCGGCCCGCGCCCGTGCCGAGGATCTCCCGACCCTCCACGCCGAGGTCGGGGACGGCACGGCGCTGGCGTTCGACGACGACCGCTTCGACGTCGCCGTGTCGCTCAACGGCGT
>JAHWKB010000022.1 GCA_019348115.1 Actinomycetota bacterium
ACCTCCTGGCCGGCGCCCGCCAGAGCTACAACGACGCCGTCCGCGAGTACGACACGGCGCTCGAGAGCTTCCCCAGCAACATCGTCGGCGGTGCCTTCGACTTCGAGCCGCGCGAGTACTTCGAGCTGACCGATCCGGCGGCCGCGTCCGCCCCCGAGGTCCGCTTCTAGGCACGGGGCAGGGTCCTCGGAACGGGAGCGGCCCGTCGGTAGCGTCGGGCGACCAGCCGTCGCCGTGACCCGGGGCCCGTCGTGCGCTCTCCCCTCCTCCCCGCAGGTGTGCTCGTCCTCGTCCTGGCGGCCGCGGCGTGCTCCGACGGCTCCGCCGCGACGCCGTTGCCGCCGGGCGACGGGGCCGCTCCGTCCGCCTCGTCGGACGAGGGCGTCGCGACCACGGCGCCGGCGCCGGTGCCCGGCCCCGTCGCCCCGCTCACGGGCGAAGCCGTCGACGACCCTGCGGTCGCGGACCGGCCGGTCCTGGCCGTCAAGATCGAGAACACCGCCGCGGCCCGACCCCAGGCCGGGCTCGACCTGGCCGACATCGTCTACGAGGAGATCGTCGAGGGCGGCGTCACGCGCTTCATCGCGCTGTTCCAGTCCGAGGTCCCGGACGTCGTCGGCCCCGTGCGCTCCGCGCGTCCCGAGGACGTGGCGATCCTCCCCGCCTACACCCCGATCCTCGCCTACTCCGGCGCACGCGACGAGGTCACGCAGATGCTGCGCGCGAGCGGGATCGTGCTCCTCACCGACGACGGCGGCGACGCCTTCTCGCGCGACCCCGGCCGTTCACGGTCCCACGACCTCATGGGCGACGGGCCACGCCTGTACGAGAAGGGCGACGCCACCGCCGTCGGGGCGGCCACGCCGGTGTTCGCTCGGGACGCCACGCCGCCGGCGGGCGCGGTCGCCTGCGACGCCGCCACCCCGGACTGCGGGACGGCGGCGACGATCCGGTTCTCCGGCGCCGCGGTCACCGGCTGGACCTGGGACGCGGACGCCGGCGTGTACCGCCGGGACCAGGACGGCGAGCCGTCCCGGGTCACGGGCCCGGGCCGTATCGGCGCCGCGAACGTCGTGGTCCTCGGCATGCACGTGGGGCAGGGCGGCTGCTGCGATGCGGCCGGCACGCCCTTCACCGAGACCACCATCCTCGGCGACGGCGCGGCGGTCGTCCTGCGCGACGGCCGACGCTACGACGTGCGGTGGCGCAAGACGGCCGCCGGGAGCCACCTCGAGCTCCTGGCGGCCGACGGCGCGCCGTTCCCGCTCGCGCCGGGCCCGACCTGGATCCACCTCGCGCCGGCGGACCGCCTGCCGTCCTGACGGGAGTACGCTTGGCGGTCCGACCGACGAACGAGCGAGCAGCGCCATGTCCGACCCCCGCACCGGCACGACCCGCGTCAAGCGCGGCCTCGCCGACATGCTGAAGGGCGGCGTCATCATGGACGTCGTCACCCCCGAGCAGGCACGCATCGCCGAGGACGCCGGCGCCGTCGCCGTCATGGCCCTCGAGCGGGTCCCCGCCGACATCCGCCGCGACGGCGGCGTGGCGCGGATGTCCGACCCGGACATGATCGACAGCATCGTCGCCGAGGTGTCCATCCCCGTGATGGCGAAGGCCCGCATCGGCCACTTCGTCGAGGCGCAGGTCCTGCAGGCGCTCGGCGTCGACTACATCGACGAGTCCGAGGTGCTCACCCCGGCCGACGAGGCGCACCACATCGACAAGTGGCAGTTCGACGTGCCCTTCGTGTGCGGCGCGACCAACCTCGGCGAGGCCCTGCGCCGGCTGACCGAGGGCGCGGCGATGATCCGCTCGAAGGGCGAGGCCGGCACCGGCAACGTCGTCGAGGCGACCCGCCACATGCGCTCGATCGCCGGCGAGATCCGCAGGCTCACGACCATGGACGAGGCCGAGCTCTTCGCCGCCGCCAAGGAGCACCGCGCGCCCTACGACCTCCTCGCCGAGATCGCCGAGACCGGTCGACTCCCCGTCGTGCTGTTCACCGCCGGCGGCATCGCGACGCCCGCCGACGCCGCCATGATGATGCAGCTCGGCGCGGACGGCGTGTTCGTGGGCTCCGGCATCTTCAAGTCCGGCAACCCCGAGCAGCGCGCCCGCGCCATCGTGGAGGCCACCACCTCGTTCGACGACCCGTCGGTCATCGCGAAGGTGTCCCGCGGCCTCGGCGAGGCGATGGTCGGCATCAACATCGACACGCTCCCCGAGGACCAGCGGTACGCCTCCCGCGGCTGGTGACGCCGGCAGGGTCGGTGAGGTGGTCGGCCCGGGACTGGGTCCCCGGCGAGCGCCTCGTGGGGCGTGAGGCCGAGACGGACCTCCCCGCCGACGCCCCGGTGGTGGGCGTGCTCGCCCTCCAGGGCGACGTCCTCGAGCACCTGCGTGCGCTCCGCCGCTGCGGGGCGCGGGCCGTCCGGGTCCGGTCCCTCGCCGACCTCGACGGGCTCGACGGGCTCGTGCTCCCGGGCGGGGAGTCGACGACGATCGGCAAGCTGCTCGTCCTCGCCGGGCTCCTCGACCCGCTCCGCGCGCGCATCGCCGACGGGCTGCCCACGTTCGGCACCTGCGCCGGCATGATCCTGCTGTCGCGCGAGCTCGACCAGGAGACCCCGCAGCCCGTGCTCGGCGTCCTCGGCGTCCGCACCCGCCGCAACGCCTTCGGGCGGCAGGTCGACTCGTTCGACACGGCGCTCGCGATCGCCGGCGTCGAGGGCGGCCCGATGGACGTGTCGTTCATCCGCGCCCCGTGGGTGGAGGACGTCCTCGACGACGACGTCGAGGTCCTCGCCGACGTCGACGGCAGGCCCGTCGTCGTCCGGCAGGGGAACGTCCTCGCCACGGCCTTCCACCCCGAGGTCACCGGCGACGACCGCCTCCACCAGGCCTTCGTCGACTCGCTCCGCTGAACGCGGCAGAAGTCTGCATCGAGATGTTTCGGCTCAGCGGAACGTTCTCGGTGCAAACTCGGGGTCAGGGGGTCCAGACGGGGGCCTCGGTGGCGGCGAACGCGGGGCCGTGGCCGGGGACGATCAGCGTCGCCAGTTCGAGCACGCGCTCGCGGTTGCGACGCACCGCGTCGCCATCGACGGCCTTGGGGTCCGGGGCGATGTCGCCGCTCCACCACAGGTGGGTCAGCACGACCGTGCCCTCGCCGGTGTCCACCACGGTCGAGATGTCCTGCGGGGTGTGGCCCGGTGTCTCGAGGAGCCGCACGTCCGCCGTCAGCTCGACGCCCTCGGCGGCGCGGGCGGACCACACGTCGCGCTGGTAGACGGCCCAGTGGTCGTGGATGCGCACGTCCTCCGGGAACAGCGCGATGTTGACCGTGTGGTCCGGGTGGTGGTGCGACAGCACGACGTCGGTGACCTGCGCGGGCTCGACCCCGAGCTCCCGCAGCGGGTCGAGGATCGCGGACCGGCCGGGGACCATGCCGGGGTCGACGACCATCACCCGGTCGCCGGACCGGACGAGGCTCACGGTGCCGGCCACGCGGTCGCCCACGTACCCGGCGAAGAGCACATCCACCTGCGCCACGAGCTGTCCCTCCCGATCGGTCGCGCGAGCCTAGGGGGTACCCTTCCCCGCCGGCCGGGTTGCCGCGGGACGTCGCCAGGAGGGCCACATGTCCGGACACAGCAAGTGGTCCACCATCAAGCACAAGAAGGGCGCCAAGGACGCGCGTCGGGGCAAGGAGTTCGCCAAGCTCATCCGCCAGATCGAGGTCGCCGCGCGCGAGGCCGCGACCTCCGACCCGTCGGTGTCCCCGTCGCTCGCACTCGCCGTCCAGAAGGCGAAGGACGCCGAGGTCCCGAAGGACACGATCCTCCGCGCCTGCAAGCGCGGCGCCGGCGAGCTCGAGGGCGGCAAGGCCTACGAGGTCGCGCAGTACGAGGGCTACGCGCCGGGTGGCGTCGCGGTCCTCATCGACTGCCTCACCGACAACCGCAACCGCACCGCCGGCGACATCCGCAACGCCTTCAGCAAGGTCGGGGGCAACCTCGCCGAGCCGGGCGCCGTGGCCTTCATGTTCAGCCGCCGCGGGCAGATCATCTTCGCGGCGCAGGGTGCGGCCGAGGACGACGTCATGCTCCTCGGCCTCGACCACGGCATGGAGGATCTCGAGTCCGACGGGGACACCTACACCGCGTGGTGCGACGCCTCCGACGAGGCCGACCTCCGCAAGGTCCTCGAGGAGGAGGGCTACCGCATCGAGCGCTCCGGCTCGACCATGGTCCCCTCCTCGACGGTGCCGATCGAGGACCCGGCCGAGGCCAAGCGGGTCGTGCGGCTGATGGACCTCCTCGACGACCTCGACGACGTCCAGGACGTCTACGCGAACTTCGACCTCGACGACGACGTGCTGGCGCAGCTCGACGACTGACCTCGGTCCCGCCTCGCCGAACCCACCGGCCCGCCTTGCTACGGTGAACACACGTTCGAGGTGGTCGAGGTCGGAGGCAGTCGTGGGTCGCACGCCGGTGCGGGTGCTCGGGGTCGACCCCGGCCTCACGCGCTGCGGGATCGGCGTCGTCGACGGCCCGCCGGCGGCACCGGTGCTCGTCGCCAAGGAGCTCGTCCGCACCCCGCGGGAGGACCCGCTGGAGGTGCGGCTCGACGCGCTCCACCGCGCGGTCGCCGGCGCGATCGCGCGCTACCGGCCGCACGCCATCGCGGTCGAGCGCGTGCTGTTCTCGTCCAACGTCCGCAGCGCCATGGCCACCGGGCAGGCCGCCGGCGTGGCGCTCCTCGCGGCGGCCCAGGCCCGCGTGCCGGTCACGCCCTACTCGCCGAACGACGTGAAGCTCACCGTCGCCGGGCACGGTGGCGCCGACAAGGCCGAGGTCGGCCGGATGGTCGCGATGCAGCTCGGCCTCGCGGCCGCGCCGCGACCGGCCGACGTCGCCGACGCGCTCGCGATCGCCCTGACCCACCTCGCCCAGGCGCGCATGGGCACCGCCCGGCCGCAGGTCGCGGTCGGTGGCGGCGGCGCGAGGTCGCGCGGCTGGGAGGCCGTGCTCGACAACCCCCACCTGCGCGTCGCCGGCGGCACGGCACCGGGGAAGCGGAGGCTCCCGTGATCGCGCACCTCCGGGGACGCGTCGCCGCGCGGTCGACGGGCACGGTCGTCGTCGACGTCGGCGGCGTCGGCTACCTCGTGCACGTCCCCTCGGCGGACCGCATCCCGCCCCGCGGCGAACCGGTCGAGCTCCACACCTCGCTGCAGGTGCGCGAGGACTCGATGACCCTCTTCGGCTTCCCCGACCGGGCGGCGCTCGAGACCTTCGACCTGCTCCTCACGTCGTCCGGCGTGGGGCCGAAGCTGGCGCTGGCCGCCCTGGCGACGCACCGCCCCGACGTGCTCCGCGCGGCGATCGCGACCGAGGACGTTCCCACGCTCACCGCCGTCCCGGGCATCGGGCGGAAGGTCGCCCAGCGCATCGTGCTCGAGCTCCGCGACAAGGTCGGCGGCATCGACGGCGACCTCCCGAGCGGCGGGGCCGGCGCCGGCGGGGCGCACACACCGCTGGCGGAGGTCCGCGAGGCGCTGGTCTCGCTCGGGTACGGCGCCGGCGAGATCCAGACCGCGCTCGGCGAGCTCGACCCTGACGGCGAGGTGCCCGAGCTCCTCCGCCGGGCCCTCCGCTCGCTCGGCGCGGCCGCCACCGCAGGGAGCCGACGGTGACCGACGAGTTGCTGGACGGCGGCGTCCTCCCAGGGGAGGACCGCCTCGACGCGACGCTGCGGCCCCAGCGCCTCGACGAGTTCGTGGGCCAGCCGCGCGTCCGCCGGCAGCTCGAGCTGGTGCTGAAGGGCGCGATGCAGCGCGGCGCCCCGCCGGACCACGTCCTGCTCTCGGGCCCGCCCGGGCTCGGCAAGACCACGATGGCGGCGATCGTCGCCGCCGAGGTCGGCGCGGCCTTCCGGGCGACGTCCGGCCCGGCGCTCGAGCGCCCCGGCGACCTCGCCGCGATCCTCACCAACCTCGAGCCCGGGGACGTGCTGTTCCTCGACGAGATCCACCGCCTCCCGCGCCCCATCGAGGAGGTCCTCTACCCGGCGATGGAGGACTTCCAGATCGACATCGTCGTCGGGAAGGGCCCCGGAGCCCGCTCCATCCGCCTCGACCTGCCGCCCTTCACGCTCGTCGGCGCGACCACCCGCACCGGCCTCATCGCGAGCCCGCTGCGCGACCGCTTCGGGTTCTCGGCCCACCTCGACTACTACGACCGCGCCGACCTCGAGCGCATCGTGGCGCGCTCCGCCCGGCTCCTCGACATCCCCGTCGACGACGCGGGCGGGGCCGAGATCGCCCGGCGGTCGCGCGGGACGCCCCGCATCGCCAACCGGCTCCTCCGGCGGGTCCGCGACTACGCCGAGGTCGAGGCCGACGGCACGGTGGACGTGGACGTCGCCAAGGCGGCGCTGGAGGTCTTCGACGTCGACGAGATCGGGCTCGACCGGCTGGACCGGCGCGTGCTCGAGGCCATCGTCGAGCGCTTCGCCGGCGGGCCTGTGGGCCTCGCGACCCTCGCGACGTCGGTGGGGGAGGAGACCGACACCGTCGAGGACGCCGTCGAGCCGTTCCTGATCCAGCAGGGCCTCATCCAACGCACGCCCCGCGGGCGGGTCGCGACCGCCGCCGCGTACGCCCACCTCGGCGTCCCGCTCCCCACCGGCGAGGGCGGCGCGCGTCTCTTCGACTGAGGGGCGCGGTCGCTACGATGGCGGCCGCGCGCCCGCCCTCGGCGGGCGCTTCCGTGCCCACCCCGGGCTCCCAAGGCCGTACCGCGGCTCGCCGACGCGAGAGATCTCTCCATGGACGCCTCCTTCCTCATCCTGCTCGCCTTCTTCGGCGTGATGTACCTGCTGATGATCCGCCCGCAGCAGAAGCGCCAGCGCGAGCACCAGCAGATGATCAGCTCCGTCACCGTCGGGACCGACGTCGTGACGATCGGCGGGCTCCACGGGACGGTCACCGCGCTCGACGAGGACACGGTGGACCTCACCGTGTCGGCGGACGGCACGCTCCTCCGCTTCCAGCGGTCGGCGATCGCCAAGGTCGTCTCCGACGACGACGAGAGCGTCGGCGACACCGGCGAGCACTACGAGGGTGCGGACGGGAACGAGCCCGGGACGTCCGGATGACCTCGGAGGGCACGCCGGACGTCGAGGACATCGCGGCGACCCAGTCGGCCGCGACGATCGACGACGCCGCGGCCGACCGCAACGAGTCGCCCGAGGCCATCCCGCCGGACGTCGTCGCCGAGGACGACACGCCGTCGGCCCTGACCGACCCCGCGACCGTGATCAACGAGTCGGCGGAGTCGGCGCTCCTGCGCGGCATCGACGCGGCCGAAGCGGTCCGCGAGGCCGAGGCGGTGGCGCTCGACGCCACCCGCCGCACCGGCGCCGAGATCGACATCCTGACCGCACTCCAGCGCGACGAGATCACGTCGGCCTTCCTCAAGCTCGCCGACCAGTTCCTCGGCGCCCAGGGGTTCACCGAGCACGGCTTCCGCCACGCGAACCTCGTCGGCCGCATCGCCTACAACGTGCTCCACCACCTCGGCGCGGAGCAGGACCTCTGCGACCTCGCCGCGATCGGCGGCTACCTCCACGACGTCGGCAACGTCGTGAGCCGCATGAACCACGGCCTGTCGAGCGCCTGGATCGCCTACGACGCCCTCCGCCGGCTCGAGGTCGACCCGTACCGGATCGGCCTCGTCCTGTCCGCCGTCGGCAACCACGAGGAGCAGTACGGCTCGTCGATCGGCCCGGTCGGTGCCGCCGTGATCCTCGCCGACAAGGCGGACGTCCACCGCAGCCGCGTGCGCAAGGACGCCGACACGTCGATCGACATCCACGACCGCGTCAACGACGCCGTCACGCACTCGTTCCTGCGCGTCGACGCGCAGGCCGCGACCATCACCCTCGAGCTCGAGCTCGACACCGAGCGCTCGACCGTCATCGAGTACTTCGAGATCTTCCTCGACCGCATGATCATGTGCCGACGGGCGGCCCGGACGCTGGGGTGCGAGTTCCGCATCACGGCCAACGGCGTCCCGCTCGGCTGACGCGTGCTCCGGCACGGCACGGACAGCGGGACCGACCGCTCCCGGCAGGAGGCAGTGTGAACAAGCGCAACCTGATCGTCTCGCTCACCGTGGCGTTGCTGGTCGTCGCCGGCGTGATCGTCTACCTGGCGATGGGCGCACGGCCGCAGCTCGGCCTCGACCTCCGCGGCGGCATCAGCGCCATCTACACGCCGGTCCTCAACGAGGGCGAGGAGCGGCCGGAGGACTTCGGTGAGGTCCTCGACGAGACCATCGAGATCATCCGCGCCCGCGTCGACAGCCTCGGGGTCGCCGAGCCCGAGATCACCCGCCAGGGCGAGGACGTGCTGGTCCAGCTGCCCGGCCTCGACGACCCCCAGCGGGCGCAGGAGGTCATCGGCACGACCGCGAAGCTGACCTTCCGCCCCGTCGAGGAGGTGCTGCCGCCCGGGTCCGAGGAGGGCCCGGACTGCTCCGAGGAGCAGCCCGAGCTCCCCGAGGAGGAGGGCGGCATCCTCTGTGCCCGCGTCACCGAGGGCGACCTCGCCGACGCGGCGCTCGGTGCCCAGAAGTACCGCGTCGGGCCGGCGGCGCTCAGCGGTGACCGCATCGAGGACGCCATCCCGGTGCTGGCGGGCGCGACGTCGTGGTCGGTCAGCCTCGACCTCGACGGGCAGGGCGCGGAGCAGTTCGCCGAGATCACCGGCGAGCTCGCCTGCCAGCGTGACCAGGGCCAGCCGGGCCTCCTGGCCATCGTGCTCGACAACGCCGTCGAGTCCGCGCCGGCGATGAACCCCGACGTCGCCTGTGGCGTCGGCATCCAGGGCGGCCAGGCCTCCATCTCGGTCGGCAGCGGCCTCGAGGAGTCCGAGACCGAGGCCCGCGACCTCGCGCTCGTGCTCAAGACCGGGGCGCTCCCGATCACCCTCGAGCCGTCCACGTTCGACACGGTCTCGCCGACCCTCGGCGCGGAGTCGCTGCGCAACGGGCTCCTCGCCGGCCTCATCGGGCTCGCCGTCGTCGCCCTCTACCTGCTGTTCTTCTACCGGGTGCTCGGGCTGGTCGCGATCACGGGCCTGCTGATCTTCGGCGTGCTCATGACCGGGCTCATCACGGTGCTCGGCCGGGTGGGCTTCAGCCTGACCCTCGCCGGGGTGGCCGGCGTCATCGTCTCGATCGGCATCACCGCCGACTCGTCGATCATCTTCTTCGAGCGGCTCCGGGACGAGGTCGGGCTCGGCAAGACCGTCCGGACCGCCGCGCAGAAGGCGTTCTCGTCGGCCTTCCGCACCAACCTCACCGGCAACACCTCGACCCTCGCGGCCGCGGCCATCCTCTACATGCTCGCCGTCGGGCCCGTGCGGGGCTTCGCCCTGACCCTCGGCATGGCGACGATCCTGGACATCCTGATCATGTACTTCTTCACCAGACCGGCCGTCGGCCTCCTCGCCGGCGGAGGGCGGATCGGGCGCGGCAGCGTCCGGATCCCGACGCCTGCCACCAGCGGGGGTGCGTCATGAAGCGACCGAACGTCGACTTCGTCGGACGGTTCCCCACCTGGATCGCCATCTCGGGTGCGCTGATCGTCCTCTCCATCGCGGCGCTCGCCATCCGCGGGCTCAACCTGTCGATCGACTTCGTCGGCGGGACGTCCTTCGTGCTCGAGGGCATCACCGAGGACGTCACGTCGCAGGAGCTCCGTGACGCCGCCCAGGAGGCCGGCGCGGGCGACGTGACGGCCCAGCTCCGGCTCGAGGACGGCGAGGCCGTCGGTGCGCTCGTCCGCACCGACGAGCTCGGCCTCGGCTCCGACGAGGCCGTGGCGGTCCAGACCGCCCTCGAGGAGGTGACCGGGGCGCAGAACACCGAGATCAGCTTCGTCGGGGGGTCGTGGGGTGAGCGCATCTCCCGCAAGGCGGTCGAGGCGCTCGTCGTCTTCCTGATCGTGGTGATCGCCTACATCTCGATCCGGCTCGAGTTCAAGATGGCGGTCGCGGCCGTCATCGCCCTGCTCCACGACCTGTTCATCACCGTCGGGCTGTACGCCCTGGCCGGCTTCAACGTGAGCCCCTCGACCGTCATCGCGCTCCTGACCATCCTGGGGTACTCGCTGTACGACTCCATCGTCGTCTTCGACCGGGTGAAGGAGAACGCCACGGGGCCGCTCGCGACACGGGTGCGCTACGACCAGCTCACGAACCTGTCCATGAACGAGGTCCTGTGGCGGTCGATCAACACCTCCATGACCTCCCTCCTGCCGATCGCGGCGCTGCTCGTCATCGGGTCGCAGGTGTTCGGGGCCGACACGCTCAACGACCTCGCCCTCGCGCTCTTCATCGGCATGGCCATCGGCGCGTACTCGTCGCTGTTCGTGGCCGGGCCGTTCCTCGCGTGGTGGAAGATGAGGGAGCCGGAGAACCAGCGGCTGGCGGAGCGGCTCGCGGAGCGCTCCGGCGGCGCGGCGGCGCCGGTCGCCGTCGCCCCCGACGAGGTGGCGGCGCAGAACGCGCCGATCACGACGGAGTACGTGCGCGGTCGTGGCAAGAAGAAGCGCCGGCGGTGAGGGGTCGCGGCATGCGCATCGAGCTCGACCGGAGCGTCCTCGAGAGCCACATCCGGGAGGTCCCGGACTTCCCCAAGTCGGGGGTGTCGTTCAAGGACGTGACCCCGCTGCTCCTCGACCACGTCGCGTTCTCCACCGTGGTGGACGCGCTCGTGATGCACTTCGGTCGCGGCACGGTCGACAAGGTCGTCGGCATCGAGGCGCGCGGGTTCATCTTCGCCGCCCCGGTCGCGTACCACTTCGGGGCGGGGTTCGTCCCGGCACGAAAGGCCGGCAAGCTCCCCGGCCCCAGCCGCTCGGCGACCTACGACCTCGAGTACGGCAGCGCGACCCTCGAGATCCACGAGGACGCCATCTCGCCGGGGGACCGCGTGCTGATCGTCGACGACGTCCTGGCGACCGGCGGGACGGCCGCGGCGACGGCCTCCCTGGTCGAGGGTCTCGGTGGCGAGGTGGTCGGACTCGGCTTCCTCATCGAGCTCGGCTTCCTCGGCGGTGCCGCGAAGCTCGAGGGCTACGAACGGGTGTCGCTCCTGACGTACGACTGAGGCCGCCGTACGGGGAGGTGGACCCGGCCGGCGGTACGCTCGACGTTCCACCGGAGGGTGACCGCTGGCACAGGAGATCGACCGCACGGACGCCGGTCACGAGGCGCGTCCGGCCCCCCCGCCACCCCGGCCGACCGGGGTGAGCCGGGTGCTGTCGCGCCTGCCCCTGGTCTCGCCACGCGACGTCCCGCCCGAGCTGCAGGGGCTCGCCCAGCGCATCCGGGCCAGCTCGCCGAAGGTCGACCTCCGCGAGGTCGTGCGTGCCTACGAGTACGCCGCCGCGGCCCACGAGGGCCAGATGCGTCGGTCGGGCGAGGCCTACATCACCCACCCGGTCGAGGTGGCCACCGAGCTCGCCGACCTCGGGCTCGACACGGCCACCATCGCCGCCGCGCTGCTGCACGACGTCGTCGAGGACACGCCGGCGTCACGCGACGAGATCGCGGAGTACTTCAGCGACGAGGTGGCCCACCTCGTCGACGGCGTCACCAAGCTCGACCGCCTGAAGGTCGAGTCGAAGGAGGAGCAGCAGGCCGAGACCCTGCGCAAGATGATCATGGCCATGGCCCAGGACATCCGGGTCCTGCTGATCAAGCTCGCCGACCGGCTCCACAACATGGAGACGATCGGCGCGATGCCGCGCGAGAAGCAGAAGCGCATCGCACAGGAGACGCTCGACATCTACGCGCCGCTCGCGCACCGCCTCGGCATGCAGACCTTCAAGCTGCGCCTCGAGGACCTCGGGTTCCAGACGCTCCACCCCAAGCGCTACGAGGAGATCGTGGCGATGGTGGACGAGCGCAACCCCGAGCGCGAGGCCTACATCGAGGAGACGCTCGCCGAGGTGCGCGAGAAGCTCCGCGAGGTCAAGGTCCGCGCCGAGATCTTCGGCCGACCGAAGCACTACTACTCCATCTACGAGAAGATGGTCCTGCGCGGCAAGGAGTTCGACGAGATCTACGACCTCGTCGGCGTCCGGGTCATCGTCGGCTCGGTGCGTGACTGCTACGCGGTCCTCGGCCAGCTCCACGCGGCCTGGCGTCCCGTCCCGGGGCGCTTCAAGGACTACATCGCGATGCCCAAGTTCAACCTCTACCAGTCCCTGCACACCTCGGTCATCGGGCCGAAGGGCCGCCCCCTCGAGATCCAGATCCGCACCCGCGCGATGCACCACACGGCCGAGTACGGCGTCGCGGCGCACTGGAAGTACAAGGAGACCGCCCGCACCAACGGGGGTGGCGGCAGCGAGCTGCAGTGGCTCGACCAGATGCTCGAGTGGCAGCAGGACGAGGACGCACCGGGTGACTACCTCGACGCGTTGAAGATCGATCTCTACGAGGACGAGGTCTTCGTCTTCACCCCTGGCGGCGATGTCGTCGCGCTGCCGGCCGGGGCGTCGCCCATCGACTTCGCGTACGCCATCCACACCGAGGTCGGGCACCGCTGCATCGGTGCCCGCGTCAACGGGCGGCTCGTCCCGCTCGAGCACGCGCTGCAGAACGGCGACACCGTCGAGGTCCTGACCTCGAAGGCCGAGGACGCCGGCCCGTCCCGGGACTGGCTCAAGATCGCGAAGTCCCAGCGCGCGCTGTCGAAGATCCGCGCGTACTTCAACCGCGAGCGGCGTGAGGACGCGATGGAGCGCGGCCGCGACTCCATCACGCGCGCGCTGCGGAAGAAGGGCATCAGCTACGCCCGTGCGGCGGCCTCCGGCGAGCTCCTCGCCGTGGCGTCCGAGCTGTCCTACAAGGACGCCGAGGCGCTGTTCCGCGCGGTGGGGGAGCGGCACCTGTCGGCCGGGACGGTCGCGAACCAGGTCGCGAACCGGATGCTCGACGACGAGCCCGACGAGCCCGAGGTCGCGGCGAAGACGAGCGCCCCGATCCGGATCGGCCCGACGACCTCCGAGGGGGTCGACGTCGAGGGCGACGGCGGGATGCTCGTGAAGCTCGCGCGCTGCTGCACGCCCGTGCCGGGCGACGCCATCGTCGGCTTCGTGACCCGCGGTCGCGGCGTCAGCGTCCACCGGGCGGACTGCTCCAACGTCGACGACCTGCGCGAGGAGCCGGAGCGCTTCCTCGACGTCGAGTGGTCCGGTGGGACGGGCTCGTCGTTCCTCGTGACGATCCAGGTCGAGGCGCTCGACCGCAAGCACCTCCTCCGCGACGTCACCGCGGTCCTCGGCGACCTCCACGTCAACATCATGAGCGCCCAGGTCACGACCCGCCGCGACCGCGTCGCCGTCCTGCGGTTCTCGTTCGAGCTGGCCGACCCCACCCACCTCGAGTACGTGATGCGCTCGGTCCGCAAGATCGAGGGCGTCTACGACGCCTACCGGGTCGTGCCCCAGGGCTCGAAGACCTGAGCGGGGTCCGGACCTCGGTAGCCTGACCGGCCCGCGCACCCCGACCCTGGAGCCGCCGTGGCCGACATGAACGCGAGTTCAGCTTCGCCGCTGCTCGACGTCGACCGCTTCGTGCTGGGCGCCCCCCTGGGCCGGTGGCAGACGAACTGCTTCGTGATCGGCGACCGGTCGCGGGGCACCGCGGTCGTGCTCGACCCGGGCGAGGGCGCGGCCGACGCGGTCCCCGGCATGCTCGAGGGCGCCGGCGTGACATGTGCGGCGATCCTCCTCACCCACGGCCACCTCGACCACTTCTGGGCCGTGCCCGAGCTCGCCCGCTCGCTCGATGTGCCGGTGCTGCTGCACGCGGACGACCGCTGGCTGTGGGACGACCCGGGCGCCGGCTTCGGGAACCTGCCACCGGGCGCGCTCGAGCAGGCCTTCGGGATCTCGTGGGACCCGCCGACCGAGCACCTCCGGGAGGTCGGCGACGACGAGACGGTCTCCTTCGCCGGCATCGACTTCCTCGTCCGGCACAACCCGGGCCACACCCCCGGCCACGTCACCTACCTCGGTCGTGACCTCGGCTCCGCGCCGATCACGTTCGCGATGGCCAGCGCGGACCGGGCGACCGACGACGTGCTCTTCTCCGGCGATCTCATCTTCGCCGGCTCGGTCGGCCGCACCGACTTCCCGCGCGGGTCCACCGACGCCCTGATGCGTTCGCTCGTCGAGACCGTCCTGCCGCTCGAGGACGACACGCTCATCCTGTCCGGGCACGGACCCGACACCACCGTCGGCCGCGAGCGTGCGACCAACCCGTTCGTCGCCCAGGCCGTCCAGGTCCACCGCTGATGGCGGCCATCGACACCAACCCGCCGTCCGGGACACGGGACTTCCTGCCGGACGAGGTCACCCGTCGCGAGCGCGTGTTCGCGACCATCCGCGAGGTGTTCACGTCCCATGGGTTCGCCCCGCTCGACACGCCGGCGTACGAGCGGCTCGAGGTCCTCACCGGCAAGTACGGCGAGGAGGGCGACCAGCTCATCTTCAAGATCCTCCGCCGCGGCGAGCACGAGGACACCGGCGAGGCCGACCACGCCCTCCGCTACGACCTGACCGTCCCGCTCGCCCGGGTCGTCGCCCGGTACGGCTCGCAGCTCGCCCTGCCGTTCAAGCGCTACCACATCGCCCCGGTGTGGCGGGCGGACCGTCCCGGCAAGGGCCGCTACCGCGAGTTCTTCCAGTGCGACGTCGACACCGTCGGCAGCGACTCGCTCACCGCCGACGCCGGCACGCTGCTGGCGGTCGCCGACGCGCTCGACCGGCTCGGCCTCTCGGGCTTCCGCATCCAGCTCAACTCCCGCAAGGCCCTCGGCGGGCTCATCGCCGCCTACGGCGTCGCGCCGGAGCTCGAGACGGGCGCGCTGGTCGCGCTCGACAAGCTCGACAAGGTCGGTCCCGACAGCGTCGCCCGCGAGCTCCGCGAGCGCGGGGTCGGCGCCGACGTCGTGGACGCGCTCGTCAGCGACCTGGCGTCCGACGACCTCGAGGACCGGGTCCGCGAGCGGCTGGCCTCCACCGAGCGGGGCCGCGCGGGCCTCGCCGAGGTGGACGAGGTCATCGGGATCGTGGGTGGCGACGTCCCCGGTGGCGTTCTCGCGTACGCGCCGGTCCTCGCGCGCGGCCTGTCGTACTACACCGGCCCGGTCTTCGAGGTCGTCCACGACGACCTCGCCGTGACCATCGCCGGCGGCGGCCGCTACGACGGGCTCGTCGGGATGTTCAGCGGCCAGGACGTGCCGGCGACCGGCGGGTCGCTCGGGCTCGAGCGCATCCTGCTGCTCCTCGCCGAGGAGGACGACTCCGCGGCACCCGACGTGGTCGTCACGATCCTGGACGACGACGGCCGGGCCGACGCCCAGCAGGTCGCCGCACGCCTGCGCCGCGCGGGTCTCGCCGCCGACGTCTACGTCGGCGACGGGCGCCTCGGCAAGCAGCTCAAGTACGCCGACCGTCGCGGCGTCCGCTTCGCGGTCATCCGTGGCTCCGACGAGCGGGCCGCCGGTACGGTCGCCGTGAAGGACCTGGCGACCGGCGACCAGTCGACCGTCGCCGAGACCGCCCTCGCCGCCCACCTGCGGGACGCGCTCGCCGCCGCCCGTCGCTGAGCCCGCCCCGGACCGGCCGACCCGTCCACCCGAGAGGTTCCATCCCCGTGAGCATCAGCCCCTTCGGTGCCCTCCGCACGCACGGCGCCGGCACGCTGCGCGCCGAGCACGACGGCCAGACGGTGACGCTCGCCGGCTGGGTGGACACCCGCCGCGACCACGGCGGGGTCGCCTTCCTCGACCTCCGCGACCGCTCCGGTGTGGTCCAGGTCGTCGCCGACCCCGAGGCGAGCGAGGCGCTCGAGGCCGCCCACCGCGTCCGGAACGAGTGGGTCATCCGCATCACCGGCACCGTCCGGACGCGGCCCGAGGGGATGCGCAACGACAAGCTCGACACCGGCGACGTCGAGGTCGCCGCGCAGTCGGTCGAGGTGCTGTCGGCCTCCGAGACGCCGCCGTTCCCGATCGAGGACGGCGTCGACATCTCCGAGGAGCACCGGCTCCGGCACCGCTACGTCGACCTCCGCCGGCCGGAGATGCTGAAGATCCTCCAGATGCGCGCGCGCACGAACTCGGTGATGCGACGGGTCATGGAGGCGCATGGCTTCATCGAGGTCGAGACCCCGATGTTGACCCGGGCCACGCCCGAGGGTGCCCGCGACTTCCTCGTGCCGTCGCGGCTGCAGCTCGGTCGCACCTACGCGCTGCCGCAGTCGCCGCAGCTGTTCAAGCAGCTCCTGCAGGTCTCCGGCGTCGAGCGCTACTACCAGATCGTGCGCTGCTTCCGGGACGAGGACCTCCGCGCCGACCGCCAGCCCGAGTTCACCCAGCTCGACATCGAGCTGTCCTTCGGGGACCAGGAGGACGTCGTCGCGCTGACCGAGGAGCTCGTCGTCACGACGTGGCGCGACATCCTCGACGTCGAGCTCGAGGCGCCGTTCCCGCGCATGACCTACGCGGAGGCGATGCGTCGCTACGGCTCGGACAAGCCCGATCTCCGCTTCGGGATGGAGCTCGCCGACCTCGGCGAGGTCTTCGCCGACACCGAGGTCGGGATCTTCAAGGGTGCGCTCGAGGCCGGTGGCTCGATCGTCGCCGTCACGCTCGCACAGGGCGGCGAGCTGACCCGCCGGGAGTTCGACGAGTGGGTCGACTGGGCCAAGGGCCGCGGCGCCAAGGGCCTCGCCTGGGCGGTCGTCGAGGAGGACGGGAGCCTCCGCAGCCCCCTCGCGAAGTTCATGTCCGCGGCCGAGGTCGCCGGCGTGGTCGAGGCCGCCGGCGCGTCGCCGGGCGACGCCATCTTCTTCGGGGCCGGCCCGACGCACGGCACGCGCGAGCTCATCGGTGCCCTCCGGGGCGCGCTCGCGAAGGCGCGCGGCCTCATCGACGAGTCGCGCTGGGAGTTCCTCTGGATCGTCGACGCCCCGATGTTCGAGCAGACCGACGACGGCAGCTGGACCCCGGTCCACCACCCGTTCACCGCGCCGTCCGACGAGTGGCGCGACTCCTTCGAGGACCACCCGCACGAGGCGACCGCCAAGGCCTACGACCTCGTCCTGAACGGCTTCGAGCTCGGCGGCGGGTCCGTCCGTATCCACGACCGTTCGATGCAGCAGCGCGTCTTCTCGTTCCTGGGCATCTCCGAGGAGGAGGCGACGGCGAAGTTCGACTTCCTGCTGCGGGGGCTCTCGTACGGGGCGCCGCCGCACGCCGGGATCGCGTTCGGCATGGACCGCATCGTCATGCTGCTCGCGGGTCGGAGCTCGATCCGTGACGTCATCGCGTTCCCCAAGACCCAGTCCGGGTCGGACCCGATGACCGACGCCCCGGCGCCCTACGAGGAGACGGGCCTGCGCGACCTCGGCCTGCGCCTGCGCCCGGGCATCGGGGACGACGAGCGGACGTCCGGGGGGAAGTCCGAGGGGAAGACCTCCGGCGCGTGACCGGGGAGGACGCGCTGTTCGACCTCGGACCCACGGGGTCCGCGGCCGGCGGCCGTCCTCCCGGCCCGGTCGCGCCGGGCCACGGGGCGCCGCTCGCGGCGCGGCTCCGACCGCGGTCGCTCGCCGACTACGTCGGCCACGCGGAGGCGCTGGCCCCCGTCGTCGCGATGCTGCGCCGGGGGGAGCTCGGCTCGCTCATCCTCTGGGGACCGCCCGGCACCGGCAAGACCTCGCTCGCGACCGTCATCGCCGGCGAGGTCGACCGCGTGTGGACCGAGCTGTCCGCCGTGACCGCCGGCGTGAAGGACGTCCGCGCGGTGATCGCCGAGGCGCGCGACCGTCTCGACGCGAACGGTCGCGGCACGGTGCTGTTCATCGACGAGATCCACCGCTTCAACAAGGGCCAGCAGGACGCGCTGCTGCCGGCGGTCGAGAACGGCTGGGTCACCCTCATCGGTGCGACGACCGAGAACCCGTTCTTCGAGCTCAACGCCCCGCTGCTGTCGCGGTGCAAGCTGGTGCGCCTGCAGGCGCTCACGGACGACGACGTGAGCACCATCGTCGACTCGGCGCTCGCGGACGGGGACCGCGGCTTCGCCGGCGCGGTGACCCTCGAGGACGAGGCCCGCGCCCACCTCGTCGCGATCGCCGACGGCGACGCCCGCGCCGCGCTCAACGCGCTCGAGATGGCCGTCTCCATCGCGCAGGATCGGAGCGCGAGTTCGGCTGCGCCGCTGCTCGACACCACCGGGGGCCGCGAGCCGGCGACCGTGACCCTCGACGACGTCGCGTCCGCGGCCCAGCGCTTCCGCTACGACCGCGCCGGCGACAACCACTACGACCAGGTCTCCGCCTTCATCAAGTCCCTGCGGGGGAGCGACCCCGACGCGGCGGTCTACTGGCTGCTGCGGATGCTCGAGGCGGGGGAGGACCCCCGCTTCCTCGCGCGACGGATGGTGATCTTCGCGAGCGAGGACGTCGGCCTCGCCGACCGCGGTGCGCTGCCCCTGGCCGTGGCCGCGTTCGACGCGCTCGACAAGGTCGGGCTCCCCGAGGCGACCTTCGCGCTGACGCACGCCGCGATCGGGCTCGCCACCGCGCCGAAGTCCAACGCCGTGACCCGCGCGATGGCGGCCGGCCGGGCGCTCGTGAAGCGCGCCGGGAACGCCCCGGTGCCGCCCCACCTCCGCGACGCCCACTACAAGAGCGCGGACCGGCTCGGGCACGGTCGGGGCTACGACTACCCTCACGACCACCCGGGTGGGTTCGTCCCGCAGCAGTACCTGCCGGACGAGCTCGAGGGGGAGCGGCTGTACCGACCGACACGCCACGGGCACGAAGCGGCCGTGGCCGACCGCGTCGAGGAGCTGCGACGCCAGAGCGACGAGGCGCGCAGGAGCCGCGGCGGCACCGACGACCAGGACAGCGACCGAGGAGCAGGGACGTGAGTGGAGCCGACTGGGCGTGGATCATCGCCGCGTCGTTCTGGGGGGTGCTCGTCATCGCGCTGTGCTTCGTGATGCTGAGCGTCTTCCGTCTCATCTCCGAGGTCGGTGAGCTCGTCAAGGGCGTCACCGACCAGACCGTGCCGCTGCTCGGTGGGCTGAACGAGACCGTCGCCGGCGTCAACGTCGAGCTCGCACGCGTCGACACGATCGTCGCCGGCGTCCAGAGCATCACCGCGACCGCGGACTCGCTCGTCGGGGTGCTGCACGCCACGGTGTCCAACCCGATGATCAAGGCGGCCGCCTGGATGACGGGCACCTGGGCCGCGACCAAGAGCGCGAAGAAGCTCGCCGAGGAGATCGACGAGTGATCAAGCGCATCTTCACCCTCTTCTTCGGCCTCGGGGTCGGGCTCCTCGTCGGCGGCTTCCTCGTGAAGCGTGTCGACGACGCGACCCGCGCGGTCGCGCCGGCGAACCTCGCCCACAAGGCCGGCCGCTCCGTGGGTGGGCTGTCGGGCACGCTCCGGCGCGCCGTCGACGAAGGCAAGCGCGCCGCCGCGGCCCGCGAGGCCGAGCTCCGCGCCGAGTTCAACGTGCCGACGGCACGGGACCTCGCCGCCCGCCGGTCGCCCGGCCCGCGCTGACGCCGGCCGCGCCGCCGTCAGCAGACACCGAAGGCCAGCCCGTGGACTCCCACACCATCCGCGAGACGTTCCTCTCGTTCTACGAGGAGCGCGACCACCAGCGCGTCGCGAGCGCCCCGCTGATCCCGAACGACCCGACGCTGCTCCTCAACGTCGCTGGCATGGTCCCGTTCAAGCCCTACTTCCTCGGCGACGCCGAGCCTCCGTCCCCGCGGCTCACGTCCTTCCAGAAGTGCGTCCGCACGGTCGACATCGAGAACGTGGGGCGCACCACCCGGCACCTCACGTTCTTCGAGATGCTCGGCAACTTCTCGTTCGGCGACTACTTCAAGCGCGAGGCCATCCGCTGGGCGTGGGAGCTGTCGACCGAGCACTTCGGTCTCGACCCCGAGCGCATCTGGGCCACCGTCTACGAGGACGACGACGAGGCCGAGCAGCTGTGGCTCGAGGAGACCGACATCCCCGCCGAGCGCATCCAGCGCCTCGGCCGCGAGGACAACTACTGGTGGACCCACAACGCCGGCCCCGGTGGTCCGTGCTCGGAGCTGTACTACGACCGGGGTGAGGCCTGGGGCGAGGCCGGCGGCCCCGCCGTCAACGACGAGCGCTACCTCGAGTACTACAACCTCGTCTTCATGCAGTACGAGCTCGACGACGACGGCAACGAGCTCGCGCCGCTGCCGGCGCAGAACGTCGACACCGGCCTCGGCCTGGAGCGGCTCGCGGTGCTCCTGCAGGGCGTCGACAACGTCTTCGAGACCGACCTCTTCCAGCCGCTGCTGGCGCTCGCCGGCGACCTCACCGGCGTCCGGTACGGCGGCGGTGGCGACGCCGACATGTCGCTGCGCGTCATCGCCGAGCACTGCCGCACCGCGACCTTCCTCATCGCCGACGGCGTGCTGCCGTCCAAGGAGGGCCGCGGCTACGTCCTCCGTCGCCTGCTCCGCCGCGCGGTCCGCCACGCGCGCCTGCTCGGCTACGAGGGCGAGCTCATGGCGCCGATGATCGACGCCGTCATCGCGACGATGGGCCCCGGCTACCCCGAGCTCGAGAAGCAGCGCGAGCTCGTCACCCGGGTGGCCGTCGCCGAGGAGTCGGACTTCTCCCGGCGGATCCAGCAGGGGCTCGCGATGCTCGACGAGGTCGTGGCCGAGGCGCGCGGTGCCGGCCGCGCCGACCTGCCGGGCGACGTCGCGTTCAAGCTCCACGACACCTTCGGCTTCCCCATCGACCTCACCGCCGAGATCGCCGCCGACGCCGGCTTCGGCCTCGACCGCGACGCGTTCGAGCAGCTCATGGACGAGCAGCGCCAGCGCGCCCGCGCCGCGGCCAAGAAGGGCGACGGGGGCGTCCCCATCGACGTCTACCGCGAGGCGGCGAGCGCGGTGGGGGCCACCGAGTTCGTGGGCTACTCCACGCTGGAGGCCGAGTCGCAGCTCGGGGCGATCGTGACGGCCGGCGGCCTCCTCGACGCCGCCACGGAAGGCGACGAGGTCGAGGTCGTGCTCGGCCGGACGCCGTTCTACGCCGAAGGCGGCGGGCAGGTCGGCGACACGGGCCTGCTCGAGACCCCGACGGGGCGCCTCGAGGTGCTCGACACCCAGGAGCGCGTGGAGGGACTGACGGTCCACCGCGCGCGGGTCGTCGCCGGCGAGGTCACCGCCGGCCAGCCCGTCGAGGCACGGGTCGACCCGTCCCGGCGGATCGCGACCGCGCGCAGCCACAGCGCGACCCACGTCGTCCACGCCACCATCAAGGAGGTGCTGGGCG
>JAHWKB010000379.1 GCA_019348115.1 Actinomycetota bacterium
CGCCGGCAGTGGCCGTCGGGGCTGTCCGAGGCACGCGGCCGCATCGCCGCGGACCGCCGCGCGGAGGTCGGTCGCGCCCTCGCCGGCGGCGACGAGTCGGGTTGGGGCGGCACGGTGCAGGCGCTCCTCGACGCGTCCGCCGACGGGCGGTTCGACGACGGCTACGAGGCGCTCCTCGAGGAGGCGCTCGCCGGCATCGTCGACGTGCTCCGGCGGTGGGACTGGGCCGCCCGGCCGGCGAGCATCGTCCCCGTGCCGTCACGCACCCACCCGCGGCTCGTGGCCGACCTCACCGAGCGCATCGGCGCCCTCGGCAGGCTGCCCGTCGTCCCCGCCGTCGTCCGCCGTGCCGAGCGGCCGCCGCAGCACACGATGTCGAACTCCGCCCACCTCGCCGACAACGCGCTCGCCGCCTACGCCGTCGACGAGGACGTCGCGGCGGATCTCCCGACCGGCCCCGTCCTGCTCGTCGACGTCGCCACCGACTCGGGCTGGACGCTCACCGCCGTGACGTGGCGGCTCCGCGAGGTCCACCCGCCGCCCGTGCTCCCCCTGGTGCTCGCCACCCGCCCCTGACCCCTGACCGTCAGGTGCCGTCGGAGGAGAAGTGCATGGGGTCGTAGGGGCTCGTCCAGTCGCCGCCCCAGCCCCACCCGATGTCCGCGAAGGCGGTGGTGACGACGTCGCCGGCGACGACCATGCCGGGGCGGACGTCCTCGCGGTGGGTGTAGGTCGAGGCGAGCTCGGGGAGCACGACGTCGTCCTTGACGTAGGGGTTGTGGAACGGGTTCACGTCGACGGCGAGCCCCAGCGCGTGCTGCGACCACGAGGTCCTCCCGCGGACGGGGCGGCACACGAAGCCGGTGGTGTTGTTGCCGTCGCCCGTCGGCGGGAGCTCGAGCTCGGACGCGTCGACGACCCGCATCTCCTCGATCGGGAAGCGCGCCTCGTAGAGCTGCTCGAACACCGTGACCATGTCCTCGGCGACCCCGGCCGCGACGAGCAGCTCCCCCGTGTGCGGTCGGGCGTCGAACCCCCAGAACGACACCTGCACGTAGCGCAGCTCGTCCCGCGGCACCGGGCAGTCCTCGTGCCAGGTGGAGCGGGCGAGGACGTCGTCCGGCACGGGCCGGACCGAGGACCGGAAGGTCAGACCGTTCGGGGGCGGGAGCAGGTCGCGCGTCGCGATGTGCCGCGGGTCGAGGTCGGGCGGCGTGGGCTGGATCTCGCCGTAGCCGTCCGCACGCCGCGGCAGCTCGCGGGTGCCGAGCCACGCCGGCGCCGGCGTGGCCGCCGGCTCCAGCGCCGCCCCGCCGGCGGTCGGCGACCCCGTCGCGGTCGGCGTCGCATCCGGTGACGCAGGGGGCGACGGCGAGGACGCAGCGGTGTCGTGCTCGGTCGTCACCCGTGGCGACGGGGACGCGGGTGGCGGGCCGCCGTCGCCGGACGTGCACGCCGCGGTGAGGACGGCCGACAGGACGAGCGGGACGAGGAGGCGGGGGGAGCGGATCACGACGGGGACGGTACCGACGGCCCTGCCGACGGGTGCCCCGCACGACGCGGGATGCGAGACTGCTGGCCGCCGGCGGAGCGAGGGAGCAGCTGTGAGCACGAACGACGTGGCCGAGACGGCCCCCGGGTGGCTGGCCGAGACCGATCTCGGCTTCATCCGCGACCGTGTCCCGCTGGTGTACGTGGAGGCCGTCCCGGTCCGCGTCGACCATCTCGGGCGGGTGCAGAAGGTCGGCCTCCTCCTGCGGGCGATGCCCGACGGCAGCATCTCGCGCGCCCTCGTCAGCGGGCGGGTGCTCCACGGCGAGACCCTCCGGGAGGCGCTGTGGCGGCACCTGACCAAGGACCTCGGCCCGGAGGCGGAGCCGCAGCTGCCGGCCGCCCCCGCGCCCTTCACCGTCGCCGAGTACTTCCCGGACCCGCGGCGCACGGGGTTCTCGGACCCGCGGCAGCACGCGGTGAGCCTGGCGTACATCGTGCCGTGCACGGGGACGTGCGCGCCGGCGCAGGACGCGCTCGACTTCAGCTGGCTGTCGCCGGAGGAGGCCGTCTCCCCCGGGGTCGCCGGCGAGATGGGGTCGGGACACGACCGGCTCGTTCGTATGGCGCTCGGCCACGTCGGCCAGCTCCCCTGACCGGAGGAGGTCGCTCGTGGGCGAGGACATCGAGGACGTCCGGTTCAGCCGGGACGACCGCCAGGAGTACCGCGAGAAGGTGAAGCAGTGCCTCGCGGCGCTCCGCCGCATGCTCGACGAGGGCGCGTTCGAGACGCGCCGCAAGCTCATCGGCGTCGAGGTCGAGTTCTACGTCGTCGACAGCGACGGCTGCCCGATGAACATCAACGACGAGCTCCTCGACCTCATCGAGTCG
>JAHWKB010000118.1 GCA_019348115.1 Actinomycetota bacterium
CGACACGCTGCTGAGCAACCTCGACCGGGCACGGGAACGAGGCTCGACGGCCCGCCAGAGGCTGGACCTGCCGCAGCGGTACGGGGTGCTGACGCTCCACCGGCCGTCGAACGTCGATGCCGCAGGGTCCTTCCAGCGGCTCCTCGACGCCATCACCGATGTCGCTGCCGACGTGCCGTTCCTCTTCCCGGCGCACCCTCGGACCGCGGCCAAGCTCGACGAGTTCGGCATCGCGCTGCCGGCGTCGGTGCGGGTCGTGGAACCGCTGGGCTATCTCGACTTCGTCGGACTCGTCGATGGCGCCGCCGTCGTGCTGACGGACTCGGGCGGAGTACAGGAGGAGACGTCGATCCTCGGGGTGCCGTGCCTGACGCTTCGGGAGAACACCGAACGTCCGGTCACGTGTGAGCTCGGCACGAACCGGCTCGTCGGCACGGACCCCCAAGCGGTTCGGGCCGCCGTCCGCGACGCGCTGGACTCCGAGCCGCAACCGGCGGACATCCCGCTGTGGGACGGCAAGGCCGGAGAGCGGATCGCCGACGTTCTCTTGACGGACCTGTCCTGACGAGACGACGCCAACAACCGGTGCTCTACCGGTTCCGAAGAGCACGCGGCCGTCGCTCAGAAGGCTCTCGCGGCTCGAGGGCGTGCGACGAGCATGTAGACGAGGGCACCGAGCGGGCCGCCTGCCACCAGCACGATGGCCCAGAGCGCCTTGCTGCCCGAGATGAGGTTCCGCTCAGGACGGCGGATGAGGTCGACGAGTGCCCAGAACCACAGCACGATGCCGCCGACCAGCATGCCCATCATCGCGAGCATGAACAGTCCCATGAGCCCAGCGATGGCTTCCACGCTTCCCCCGTTCGTCGCGTGCCGAGGCCATCGGCACGCACCCCTACTGCCTTTACCGCCGCGCCTCGAGCCACGGCGCTGAGGGGCGCTCGGCGCCGCTCAGGCGAGGTCGTCGCGGTCGGCGACGAACGTCGCGAGGTCCTGCGGGACGATCACCGGGAGCTCGCCCGTGATGTCCTCGACGATGAACTCGGGGACGACGTACTTGAGCGCCGACCGGACCTCGTTCGTGTCGGTGCTGTCGATCAGCTGACCGAGGGCGGCGAGGTCGGCCTCGGCGTCCTGCCAGTCCGGTGACGGGGCGTGGCCGACCCAGATCTTGGGGTGCCGGGTGCGGTCGGCGTTCTCCTCGTCGAGGCTCAGCTCCTCGAAGAGCTTCTCGCCGGGGCGAGCACCGGTGAACTCGATCTCGATGTCCACGCCCGGCTCGAGGCCCGACAGGCGGATGAGGTCGGTCGCGAGGTCGACGATGCTCGACGGTTCGCCCATGTCGAGCACGAAGATCTCGCCGCTGGTGCCGAGCGTCGCCGCCTGGAGCACCAGCTGGCTCGCCTCGGGGATCGTCATGAAGTAGCGCTGCATGTCCGGGTGGGTGATCGTGACCGGGCCGCCCTCGCGGATCTGCTGCTCGAAGACCGGGATCACACTGCCGGTCGAGCCGAGCACGTTGCCGAAACGGACCGACACGAACGGCTTGCCCGAGACGTGGGCGAGGTGCTGGACGTAGCGCTCGGCAACGCGCTTGGTCGCCCCCATGATCGATGTCGGGTTCACCGCCTTGTCGGTCGAGATGAGCACGAACCGGCCGACGCCCCGCCGGAGCGCGAGGTCGGCGACGGTGCGCGTCCCGATGACGTTGTTCTTGATCGCCTCGCCCGGGTTCCACTCCATCATCGGGACGTGCTTGTGGGCCGCCGCGTGGAAGATCGTGGAGGGCCGGTGCTGGAGGAGGATCTGGTCCACCCGCTCGGCATCGCACACGTCGGCGATCCGCGGGATGACGGTGACGTCCGGGAACGTGGCCTCGAGCTCGCGGTGGATCGCCCACAGGTTCATCTCGGCCTGCTCCACGAGCACCAGCTCGCGCGGGCCGAAGGCGGCGAGCTGGCGGCAGAGCTCCGAGCCGATGGAGCCGCCGGCGCCCGTCACGAGCACGACCTCGTGCGCGACGAGGTCGCGGATGGCGGAGGTCTCGAGCTCCACCGGGTCGCGCCGGAGGAGGTCCTCGATCCGCACCGGGCGGATCCGGGACAGGTTCACGTTGCCACCGACGAGCTCGAAGATCCCCGGGATGATGCGGGTGTCGAGGCCGACGTCCTTGCAGAGGTCGAGGACCCGACGCACGACCCGACCGTCGGCGTTCGCCATCGTGATGATGGCCTGCTTGGGCCGGTGGGTGCGGACGATGTCGGCGATGTCTGCGGTCGTGCCGAGCACCGGGATGCCGTTGATCAGCTGGCCGCGCTTGTGCACGTCGTCGTCGACGAACCCGACCGCGATCATGTTGAGGTCGCGCCGACCCTGGAGCTCGCGGGCGACGAGCACGCCGGCGCGGCCGGCCCCGACGAGGAGCACGCGGGTGGCGGGGCGGTCGGACGCGAAGCGGGCACCCGTCTCCTGCCGCTCGGACTGGACGCGCCGCAGGATCCGTACCCCGATCAGCCCGAAGGTCGCGAGGAGGAAGTCCGCCATGATCGCGACGTACGGGATGGCGGCGTAGCGCGCCGCGGGGACGACCTCCATGAGGGACGGTGCCACCATCCGGACCGCGACCAGCACGAAGGACGCGGCCAGCATCGCCCGCGCGACGAGGATGCCCTCGGTGAGCCCCGCGTAGCGCCACGAGTGCCGCGGCACGCGCAGCAGACCCATCGCGACGTACTTCAGGGCGACCACGTACGGCAGCGTCACGACGATCTGGCGCGCGACGTCGTCCGGCAGCTGCCGGTTGTAACGCATCCAGAACGCCACCACGTAGGCGGTCACCAGGACGAGGACGTCCATGGACTGCCGCGCGATACGCAACATCGGCACACTCACGTCTGCGTCTTCCCCCGTGGAACCCCGGCTGCTCGCGTCGTTGTCAACGAGGAAGCGGCCGGTCCGTGACGCCGGACGCGGATACCCCTCCGCTGGCCGGCCGGATACGACGGTACCGTCCGCCCCTGATCCGCACGCGTGAACGGGAAGACTTGGACGACGGGGGCAGGACGCGCAGGCGCCGCCGGCGTGCCCGGCGGCGGCGCCCGTCGCGGCGCGTGGCCTGGACGGTGGCCGGCGTCCTGGGCGTGCTGCTCCTCGCCGGCGCCTGGCTCTACCGCGGCGCCAGCGACGCCCGGGCGCAGCTGTCGGCCTCACGCGAGGCGATGGCCGCGTTCACCGCCGAGCTCGCCGCCGGCGACCTCCCCGCCGCCGAGGCCCACCTCGCCGAGGCCGAGGAGGCCGTCGCCTCCGCCGACGCGTCGACCTCGGATCCGGTGTGGCGGCTCGCCAGCAACCTGCCGTGGGCGGGCCGGTCGCCCCGTCTGGTCCGGCAGGTCGTCGACGTCGCCGATGCCTCGGTGACCCTCGCCGACCGGGCGATGGCGCGCGCGCCGGAGCTGCTGTCGGGCTCCGCCGAGGAGCTCCGGGTCGACAACGGGCGGTTCGACCTCGGCCGGCTCGAGGAGGTCTCCGAGGCCCTGTCGAGCCTCCCGATCGAGTCGCTCGCGTTCGCGCGTGACCAGCTCGCCGACGCCGCGCTCGGCGGCGTGCCCGCGGTGCTGCGGGACGCGCGGCGTGACGCGCTCGGCCTGGCGGACAGCGCGGTGGGCACCGCCGAGGGCGCCCGCGACCTCCTCGAGGTCCTCCCCGACTTCCTCGGCGACACCGGGCGGCGGGACTACCTGCTGGCCGTGCAGAGCTCCGGGGAGCTCCGCGGCACGGGTGGGCTGCTCGGCTACGTCGGTGTGCTCGCCGTCGAGGACGGGAACATGCGCCTGGTCGAGACCACCGTGGTCGACCCCGCCGGTGAGGGTGCCGACGGCACCGCGCCGGGGGGCCGCCGCGGGGGCGACGCCGTGAGCCTCACCGAGCTCGGCGGGAGCGTCGACGAGCCGGTGCCGACGAGCCCGGAGTTCCGGGAGCGCTACGAGCACGTCGACGCGGCGTCGTTCTTCTCCAACGTCAACGTCGACCCGGACCTGCCGACGACCGCCCCGGTCGTGCTCGACCTCTACGAGCGCTACACGGGCGACGTGCTCGACGGCGTGATCGCGCTCGACCCCGTCGGGATGGGTCTGATCCTGTCCGCCATCGGCCCCATCCAGCTGCCGCAGGCGGGGCTCGACGAGCTCGGGGGGCTCCCGACCACGGTCGCGCCCGAGGACGTGGCGCGGGTGACGACGATCGACGTCTACGAGGTGTTCGGCCAGGGGAAGAGCGCCGAACGGGCCGCGTACTTCGACGCGCTCAGCCGCGGGGCGTTCGCGCGCATCTTCGCGAGCTCGTGGGAGGCGCTGCCGGTGGCCCGCCGGATCGGCGAGGCCGCCGCGGGCCGGCACGTGCAGCTCTACAGCCGCGACGAGGACGAGCAGCGCACCTTCGAGCGGCTCGGCATCGCGGGCCAGCTCGGCGCAGCGGAGGAGCGCTCGGACCTGCTGGCGGTGACGGCCAACAACGCGGTCGGCGGGAAGCAGGACGTCCACCTCGGCCACCACCTCACCGCCGCGCTGGAGCTCGGCGAGGTGCGCGGGGGCGACGAGGGTCCGGTCGTCGCGCGCCGCGCCGAGGTCACCATCGAGGTCGAGAACCCGCTGCCGGCGTCGGGGATGGACGACTACATCATCGGCAACTGCCTCATCGACCAGGGCCGCAACGCCTGCTTCGAGGGTCCCCGCGGGTGGAACCGGACGTGGTTCACGATCTGGACCCCCGAGGGCACGGTCTACGACACCGTGGTCGGCATCGACGGCGAGGAGCGGATGTACTCGAGCGACACCCTCGGTGGGCTGCGCGCCGCCGACGAGTTCCTCGAGACCGCTCCGGAGTCGACCGACGGCTTCACGACGACGCTGCAGGGCCCGGCACCGATCCGGCGCGAGGGACCGGAGCTCGTCTACGCGCTGACCCTGTGGCGCCAGGCCAAGGCCATCCCCGACCACTGGGACCTCTCGATCACGCCCCCCACCGGGTGGTCGGTCCTCGACGTGGTCGTCGAGGGCGGCGGCGACGGCCAGGGCATGGGCGTCGCCGGCGACGGCTCGCCGCTGGAGGCCGCGGTCGAGGGGGAGGTGGCGCGGGTGACCGGCGCGGCCACCGCCGACGCGGTCGTCGAGGTGCGGTTCGGACGCTCGCTGTGGGGGCGGTTCCTCGACTGGTTCGACCGCCCGCTGTTCTGAGGCAGGGTCGGGTCGCCGGCTGTCCACAGCCGCGCGCGGGTGGGACTGGACGTGTCACACCGTCGGGTTACGTTGGCCCGAGATGACAGCGGTGTAACTCGGGAGTCGGCACCGTGGCGTTCGAGGTGGCGAGGGAGCGGGGCGGCAGCTACGCCGGTCGTCCTGCGCCGGGGCCTTCGTCCTCGGCTGGGGCGGGGCGGGCGCTGCTCGACCGGCTCGGCGACGCGCGCGGGACGCTGCGTGCGGCCGTGGACCTCGACCTCGCCGGTGTCGCGTCGGAGGTGCTCGGAGAGGCGCTCGACGAGGTCGTGCGGCTGAAGCGGACGGTCGCGGCCGTGGAGGCGAAGGTCGTCGCGGCGGTGGATCGTGGCGGGGTCGCCGGCGCGGCCGGCGCGGTCGACACGATCGCGCTGCTGAAGGACCGTGCGCAGCTGTCGGGGCGCGAGGCGAAGCGTGCGGTGCAGCTGGGCCGGCGGCTCGAGCGGCTGCCCGGGACCGCCGGGGCGCTGGCCGACGGAGATGTCGGGGTGGAGCAGGCCGAGCAGGTCGCCCGGGCCGCCCACACCGGCCGGCTCGGCATGCCGCGGGAGGTCGAGGCGTCGCTGCTGGAGTCGGCGAAGTCGTCGACGCCGGAAGAGCTGCGGGGCGAGGTCAAGCGGCGCGAGCTCGCCGTCGACGGGGAGCGGCTGCTGAAGGACGAGCGGCTCGCCTACTCGCGCCGGTCGCACCGCTCGTGGCAGCGCGACGACGGCATGCACGAGGCCAACTACGTCCTCGACCCCGCCAGCTTCGAAGCCGTGAACACGATGATCCGGGCGTTCACGACCTTCGACCCGCCGGACACCCCCGAGGAGCTCCGGCGCACCCAGGAACAGCGGGAGGCCGACGCGCTGATACAGGCGGCACACGTCGCCCTGGACGCCGGCGCGGCGCCGGAGCAGGGGGGCGAGAAGCCGCACATCTCGATCGTGGTGTCGGCCGACACCATCGCCGGCGAGCCCGACGCGCCGCCGGCGGAGGGCCAGTGGACCGGCTCCCTCTCGAACGCGGCGCTGTACCGGCAGCTGTGTGACGCCGGCATCGCGCGCGTCATCGCCAAGGGACCGTCGCAGCTGCTCGACGTCGGCCGGGTGACACGCGTCTGGTCCGGGTCGCAACGACGCGGGATCGTCGCGCTCGACGGCGGCTGCCGGTTCCCCGGCTGCGATCGGCCCGCGGCGTGGACGGTCATCCACCACGTGAGCTTCTGGCGACGCGACCGCGGACCCACCGACATCGCCAACGGCGTCCTGCTCTGCGTCCGACACCACCACCTCTGTCACGAGGGCGGCTGGGCGCTGTCCATGGACGGCCACAGCCGGGTCGTGACCGTGGTGTCGCCCGACCGGCGGACCCGGCTCACCTCCGAGCCGCGCGGGATCATCCCGCGCACCGCCACCACGCGACGAAGAACGGGCTGACCCGCCACCCCACCCGTCGGGTGGGGGCGTGAGCGTGTCGGCGGACGCACCGGAGGGTGTCAACCCGCGCACCACCCGAACGGAGGATCGAGAATCGGCTCCGATGGCCGGGGCGGACCGCCTGCCGGACCGGCCGAACGGCCCTACCGTTCTCGCTGGTCGTGGGGACCACGACCACTCGGGGGAGGACACGGCGGATGGGACGCTCGGGGGAACGTCCCATCCGCCGTCGCCTCGTCCGGGGCCGACCCGGGTCGGGGCGCCGGTGAACCGGGTGCGGACGCGCGTGATCATGGGTGCTCTGCTGGCCGTCGCCACCGTGGTCTC
>JAHWKB010000380.1 GCA_019348115.1 Actinomycetota bacterium
ATCTCGATCGACACGACCGAGCTGTCCTCCATCGAGGGCTCGCCGCCGGACCTCGTGGACCCGCCACGCGGCTGTCGGTTCACGCCGCGATGCCCGGAGCGCTTCGACGCCTGTCCCACGGTCGACCCCGTCCTCGCCGAGACCGAGCCGGGCCAGCACGCGGCCTGCCTGCTCTACCCGGGCGCCGACGCGGGCAGCCCGCGGACGGTGGTCCCGCCCGAGCGGGAGGCGGCGCAGCCGCACCAGGGGGAGACGCGATGACGGCGCGACCGGCCGACGACCGTGGCGACATCGTCCTCGACGTCCGCGATCTCCACACCCACTTCACCGTCGGCGGTGGCGTGCTGTCGGGCGGCGGTGACGTGGTCCGGGCCGTCGACGGGGTCACCTTCGACGTGCGTCGCGGCGAGATCTTCGGGCTCGTCGGGGAGTCCGGCTCGGGCAAGACGACGCTGGGGCGGACCATCCTCGGCCTCGCTCCCGCCACGTCCGGCTCCATCCTCTACGGCGACCAGGACCTCGCGACGCTCCCCGAGAAGCAGTTCCGGCCGCTGCGTCGCAAGCTGTCGATGATCTTCCAGGACCCGAACGCGTCGCTGAACCCGGCGATGACCGTGGGCCAGGGGGTGGGGCATCCGCTGCGCATCCACGGCATCACGAGCGATCGCGCGAGCACCCGGGCGAAGGCGGCCGAGATGCTCGAGCGCTGCGGGTTGGTCCCCGCGGGGCGTTTCCTCGACCAGTACCCGGAGGACCTGTCGGGCGGCCAGAAGCAGCGCGTCGTGATCGCCCGGGCGCTCGTGACCGAGCCGGACCTCGTGGTCGCCGACGAGCCCGTCGCGGCCCTCGACATGTCGATCCGCGCCAAGGTCCTCGAGCTGATGATGGACCTCAAGGACGAGCTCGGCCTGACGTACCTCTACATCACCCACGACCTGTCCTCCGGCAAGTTCGTGTGCGACCGCATGGCCATCATGTACCTCGGCCAGATGGTCGAGTGGGGCGAGGCCGACGGGATCTACGAGGATCCACAGCACCCCTACACACGCGCCCTGCTGGACGCGATCCCGCTGCCGGATCCGAGCCGCAAGGGCCGCGACCGCCAGCTTCCCCGGGGGGAGATCCCGGACGCCGTCGCCCCGCCGGCGGGCTGTCGGTTCCACCCCCGCTGTCCGGCGTCGTTCGAGCCGTGCGGCTGGGAGGGGCGGGACCTCGTCGATGCCATCGAGGAGCGCTGGACCACCGTCGACGAGGACACCTTCGAGCGTGAGCTCGCGCTCGTCGGCGACCTCGGCAACGCCGTCGTGGGCCGCGACCAGATCCGCTTCCCGGCCGCGGACGCGCCGGCACTGCGGAGCTGGCTGGAGGACGTGGGGGAGCGGCTCCCCGTGCCGGTCGCCGGCGGCATCGACACGGTCGAGGAGGACGCCGGCGACGTCGTCGTCCGCTTCCGCTGGGGCCCCGAGCCGGGCCAGCAGGACGTCGCGGGGCGCCGGGTCGCGTGCCACCTCCACGGGATCGTCGTCCGCCCGGACGGCGACCACGTCGGGAGCCCGCCGGACGACCGTGCCCGCTGACCCGGCGCTGCGCGCCTTGACGCTCCGACCGGACCCCGCGCGGGCACGGTGGTGGGCCGGGCTGTCGCTGCTGCTGGTGACGCTGACGCTGGTGGTCGCGATCGCGTCCGAGGACGGCGTGCTGGAGTGGATCGGGCTGGCGGTCGCGGTGGCGGTCGCCGTCTACTTCGTGATCCCGGTGGTGGCACCCGAGATGACGACGCTGGTGCTCGACGCGGACGGCGTGCACGGGCGGATGTACCACGTCCCGGTCGACGTGCCCTGGGACGTGGTCCGGGTGGCGCGCATCGTCCGGGTCGCCGGCGAGCCGGTCCTCGAGCTGCACGTGCGCGAACCGCGCCCGGGCGACGGCGGCCGGCGGACCCGCGCCGTCGGCATCCTGCTGCCCCTCGGGGCCGACCTGGTGGCGCTCCAGGAGCTCCTCGCCACCCGCACGGCGTTGGGGGCCCTCCGCGCCGCGCCGTAACCTGGGGCCTACCCTCGCCCCCGGCGGCCGCGTCCGCCACCCCACTTCGCCTGGAGCCCCCGCATGACCGTCGAGGTCGGTGACGCCGCCCCGGACTTCGAGCTGCGGGACCAGACCGGCCAGCCCGTCCGGCTGTCCGACTACCACGGCAAGAAGGCGGTCGTGCTGGTCTTCTACCCGTTCACGTTCACGGGGCTGTGCCAGGGCGAGCTGTGCTCGATCCGCGACGAGATCGACGTCTTCCAGAACGACGACGTCCAGACGCTCGCCGTGTCGGTCGACTCGCCGGCGGCGCACCGGGTCTGGGCCGAGCA
>JAHWKB010000119.1 GCA_019348115.1 Actinomycetota bacterium
AGCGCTGGAAGTTCGTCAGCGCGAGCGCGTTCGCGGCCTCGGACTGCCCCTTGGGTACCGCCTGGATGGCGCCGCGGACGATCTCGGCGACGTGGCTGGCGGTGTAGAGGACCAGCGCCACGGTCAGCCCGGCGTACGCGATGTCGACGATGATGCCGCCCTGGATGAGGCGGCCCTCCTTGGCCGGCACGGTGACGCCGAGCGGGCTGTCGAGGACGACGAACCCGACCGCGGCCACGAGCGCGAAGACGCCGAGGCCCCAGAGGACGCGGTGGTGCGGCTCGCCGGTCCGCTCGTTGCGACGTGTGCGCCAGGCCGCGACCAGCACGGCGACGAGCAGGCCGAGGCCGGCGGTCAGGAGGAAGGGCGCGATGTTCGGCCCGCTCTCGTACCAGGGCAGGTAGATGCCCCGGTTGGAGAAGATCGCGATCCCGAAGGGCTCGAGCGCCTCCTCGATGCGAGGGAGGTTGCCCGAGAGCACGACGAAGTACGCGAGGAAGATCCACACCAGGACCGGGATGTTGCGGAAGGTCTCGACGTAGACCGTGCCGAACGCCCGCACGAGGGCGTTCTCGGACAGCCTGGCGATGCCGATGAGGATGCCGATGACCGTGCAGGCCGGGATCCCCACGGCGATCACCCGGATCGTGTTGAAGTAACCGACCTTGAAGGCGTCCCACACCGACTGGCTGGGCCGGAAGGCGTTGCCGCGGATGTCGGAGCCGTAGGGCTGGTCGAGGAAGCCGAAGCCGCGCGGGAGACGGGTGACGCGGAGGTTCGCCTGGACGTTGCTGTAGATCCAGTAGACGAAGGCCAGCACGAGGGCGAGCACGACGAGCTGGCCCACCCACCGGAGGACCTTGGCGTCCCGCCACAGCGGCGGTCGCGCCGGGGCGCTCGACGGAGCTGCGGACACGTGGCCCTCCTGCCTGCGAGGTGATCGACGACGTTGTTCGCCCCATCGTCGTCCCGACCGCCGCGGACCCTACACGTGCCGCCGCGGGTCGCAGGCGACTTCCCGCGACGTGTCATGCAGCACCGCGGGGCGGGTCCGAAGACCCGCCCCGCGGCGTCCTAGCTGCTGCTGATCAACGGTACGGCGGCGCGTAGTGCAGACCGCCGTCGGTCCAGAGCGCGTTCAGCCCGCGGTTCTCGAGACCCAGCGGCGCGATGTTCCGCTCGTAGATCTCGGCGTAGTTGCCGACCGCCTCGACGACCTGCACCGCGTAGTCGCTCGGCAGGTTGAGGCCGGCGTCGAACTGGGCGTCGTCGCCGGAGCCCTTGCCGATGAAGCGCAGGATCTCCGGGTCGTCACCGTCGTAGGACGCGATGTTGTCCGAGGTGAGCCCGAACTCCTCGGCCTGGATGGTCGCGAAGACGACCCAGTTCACGATGTCGTACCACTCGGAGTCGCCCTGACGGACGGCCGGGCCGAGCGGCTCCTTCGACATCGTCTCGTCGAGGATGCGGACGGCATCCGCCCCGAGCGAGGTCGTCTGCTTGAACGACGCGAGCCCCGACTTGTCGGTCGTGTAGCCGTCGCAGGCGCCCTGCTCGAACTGCTGGGTCAGGGCCTCCTGGTCCTCGAGGAGGAGCGGCTCGTAGGTGATGCCGCGCGACTCGAACACGGTCGCCAGGTTGAGCTCGGTCGTCGTCCCGGACTGGACGCAGATCACGGTGTTCTGCATGTCGTCGAGCGACTGGAACTCCGAGTCGGCCATGACCATCATGCCCTGACCGTCGTAGAAGGTCGTGTGGGCCCAGTCGAGACCGAGCGAGCCGTCGCGGCTCGCGGTCCAGGTGCCGTTGCGGATGAGGACGTCGACCTCGCCGGACTGGAGCGCGGTGAAGCGCGTGTCCGCCGTCAGCTCGACGTACTCGACGGCTTCCGGGTCGCCGAGGACGGCGGCCGCGACGGCCTTGCAGTAGTCGACGTCGAAGCCGGTGTACTCGCCGCCCTCGTTGAGCGAGAAGCCCGCGAGCACGCCGTTGACGCCGCACTTCAGCGTGCCGGCCTCCTGGACGGCAGCGAGCGTGTCTCCTCCGGCGGCGCCTTCGCCTTCGGTCTGGCCGCCGGCGTCCGGCGACTCCGTGGTCTCTTCGTCGGTGTCGCCACCGTCGTCGCTGCACCCGGCAGCCACGAGCCCGAAGGCCAGCAGCAGTGCGGGGAGCTTGATCTTCGAGATGCGCAAGGCGCGTCCCCCTTCTTTGATGTCCCGAGTTGGAGGTGCCACCTGCGAGGCAACACCGGTCCCCGGGGGTGCCGGCGAGCCGGTCGCCCCGAGAACCTACTACGAGACTAGGAGGCTCGGGGGGCCGGTGTCACGGGTTTCGTGCCGGCTCGTCGCTGCACGCACGTCACGGAGCGAGCGGCAGGAGACGGCGCCGGCGGGGTGGAGGGGTCCGGATCAGCGTGCGAACAGCGCGACGACCTCGACGTGGTGGGTCTGCGGGAAGAGGTCGAGCGGGACCGCACGACGCAGCCCGTAGCCGAGGTCGGCGAGCGTCCGCGCGTCCCGCGCCAGCGCGGCCGGGTCGCAGGAGACGTAGACGATCTGGCCGGGACGGAGGGCGGCGAGGTCGCCGCAGACGTCGGTGCCGGCGCCGACCCGCGGGGGGTCGAGGACGACGACGTCCGGGGCGTCGTACTCCGGCCCCGGCGTCTCGTCGGCGGGCGCGCCGGCACGGACGCGCCGGGTGAACGCCTCGACCGGTTCGTGCACGACCCGGAGGGGCAGGCCGGCGGCCTCGGCGTTCCGGCGGGCCCAGTCGCACGAGCCGGCGTGCCCCTCCACGGCCGTGACGTCGCCTCCGGTGGCCGCGAGCGGCAGCGACAGCAGACCGACGCCGGCGTAGAGGTCCCAGACGAGCGCGCCGGCGAGGTCGCCGGCGACCTCCAGGACGGTCGCCACGATGGCGCCCGCGCCGGCGCTGTTGACCTGGAAGAACCCGTCCGCCGGGAACGAGAAGCGGTGGCCTGCGACCTCCTCGGTCAGCACGCCGTCGCCGCGCATCGCGATGGTCGAGCCGTCCGGCTGCCGCAGCAGCAGGTCGAACGGGCCGTCGGGCGTGGCCAGCGGACCGGGGCCGGGGGTCAGCACGGCCGCCGCGGTCCCCGTCGCCGGGTGGGCGCGGACGCTCACCTCGGCCGCCCCGGTGGCGTCACCGACCTCGTCGCGCAGCGCCTGGGGGGCGCTGGCGAGGATCAGGCACCGGTCGATCGGGACGACGTCGTGGGATCCCTCCCGGTGGAACCCCAGCCGGCCGTCCTCGGCCGCGTGGAGGCGCGCCGAGTTGCGGTAGCCCAGGTCCGGCCCGACCGGGCGCGTCGGCTCGACCGGCGGTGCCTCGAGCCGCCCCAGCCGCTCGAGCTGCTCGCGCACGACCCGGGTCTTGAGCTCGCGCTGGTGGTCGGGGGCGACGTGCTGGAGGTCGCAGCCACCGCACGCCGGCACGTACGGGCACGGGGGGACGACCCGGTGCGGCGACGCCTCGAGCACGTCGACGACCTCGGCCCGTGCCCAGTTCCTGCGGTCGTCGGTCACCCGGACGCGGACGGTCTCGCCCGGGATCGTGCCCGGGATGAACACCGCCTTGCCCTCGATCCGCGCCACGCCCTCCCCGCCGTGGGTGAACCCCTCGACGCGCACGTCGGTGTCCTCGCGCGAGAGGGGTGGACGCCGGCTCATCCGTCACCCTCCGCGGGTCGGCGATCGGCGAGTGCGTCGTCGATGGCCGCGAGGACGACGTCGAGGTGGGCGGCGCCCCGCTCGGCGTAGGCCGTCCGGTCCTCGTCGCTCCGCGTGTCAGCCGCGAGGAGTGCCCACACGAGCGCCTTCGGGCCCTCCCCCTCGAGCTCGGCGACCGTCGCCTCGGCGGTCGGGAGGTCCTCGGACGCCAGCTCGCGCGCCGTGGACTCGATGGTCGCGAGCGCGCCGGCCGCGTCCCGCTGCCACACGCCGACGTCGCCGGCGACCGGGTCACGCAGGAGGTCGAGCACCGGCGCACCGGCCTGGTCGGCGGCGCGGGCGGCGGACAGCGCGCGTGTGAACGCGTCGCCGTAGTCGATCGTCTCGAGGCGGGACGTCTCGCCGCCGGGGAACAGCGGCCGCGGGTCCGGCACCTCGTCGTCCTCCGCGAGCTCGTCCTCCGCGGCGAGCAGGGAGACGGCGAGGTCGGCGGCATCCTCTCCGTCGGGCCCCGGCGCGGTGGCGGCGGCGAGGAGGGCCTCCCGTGCGGCCGCCACGCTCGCGCGGAGCTCCTCGAGCGCGGCGCTGAGCGCAGCGCCGTGCGGGTCCGGTGGCTCGGAGCCGAGGGCCGTGGCGGAGGCCGCGGGCGACGGGGGGCCTGCCGGCGTTGCCGTGAGATCGCACGCCGCGAGGAGCAGCGCGGCGAGCAGCAGACCGACCGCGGGGCCGGTGCGGATGGCCCGGGTCACGACGGCACCGTGTCCGCGGGGCGCCGGCCGACGAGGGCCGTCCAGCCCTCGCGGGAGACCAGGCGCGGCTCGTCGAGCCCGACGTCGGTGAGCGCGGTGACGGCACGTGTCGCGCGCTCGTCCGCGACGCCCGAGGCGATGAGCGCGCCGCCGGGACGGACGCGTGCGACCAGCTGCGGTGCCAGCGCGACGACGGTGTCGGTCACGAGGTTCGCCAGCACGACGTCGAAGGTGCCGTCGTCGGCATCCGCGCTGCCCACCGCCGTCGCGACGTCGACGTCGTTGCGCGCCGCGTTCTCGCGCGCCACGTCGACGGCTTCGGGGTCGACGTCCACCGCGAGCACCTCCCCCGCCCCGAGGAGCGCCGCGCCGATCGCGAGGATCCCGGTCCCCGTGCCCACGTCGAGGACGCGACGGCCGGTGAGGTCGAGCTCCTGGAGCAGCTCCAGGCACTGTGTCGTCGTCGCGTGGTGCCCGCTCCCGAAGGCCCGACCTGGATCGAGCACGATGCGGAGCTGGCCGGGGGCACCGCCGACCTCGTCGGCGAGCCAGGTGGGGACGACCAGGAACCGGCCGGCGGTCACGGGGGTGATGCCGGCCTTCCACTCCTCCTGCCAGTCGCGGTCCTCCTCGGCCTCCCAGCGGCCGCCGGGCGGGACGTCGTCCCGGCGCTCCGGGAACCAGGCGACGAGCGCGTCGGGGCGCTCCCACACGCCGATCGCGTCGGCGGCCCACAGCTGTGCGGTCGCGAGCTCCGCACCGTCGGGCGGACGCGGCAGCGTGTAGCGCTGGATCTCGGAGGAGGGAGGAGACATCACCGGGCTACCGTAGGTCCGTCGCGGCACGTCCGTCACACCGGCGTGGACGTCGCTCGGCCCCGCCCACTCCGACCGGCGGACGTGGCCTCGTCCCGCGCGAGTCGCGGACATGGCGCGGCCCCGTCCGACGGGGGGACAGACGGGGCCGCAGGCGGTCCGGAGACCGCTGGCACCCAGTCTAGTACGCCCCTCCCCACACGTCGTCCTCCGTCCCCACGTCCGCCGCGCTCCGAGCGCGCCGCGGACGCTCCCACCCGAGGAGTCGCCATGTCCCACACACCGGTGGCCATCTTCGACGTCGACGCCGCGCTCCTCCTCGCGCTGGAGGGCGCGTTCGGTCCACCGATCGACTCCTACCTCATGGGCTGGCAGGTCTGGCTCGTCGAGGTCGACGCCGACGACGCCCCGAGCGAGCTCGAGCTCGAGTACCGGCTCCACCCCCCGGCGGGGTTCACGCAACCGGTCGGCACCGCGGAGGAGCCGTTCTCGCACCACGACCTCTGGGACGAGGTGCTGGTCCAGGTCGGTGAGGGCCGGACGTCGCTGGAGCTCGGCAGCGAGACGCGCACGCTCGACGGGGTGTGGACGCTCCTCGAGGTCTACCCCGCGTTCGGCGACGAGGTCACGCCGGCGCAGGTCCGTGCCTGGGCCGAGTCGGCGCTGGGCCGTCCCGCGACGGCCAGCGGCGAGGTCGACCACGACCGCCTCGGGGGCGAGTGGAAGCGCCGGGGGCACGCGCTCGACCTCCCGGCCGCGCTCCGGGCCGAGCTCGGCGGCTGATCAGGCGAGGATCGGGGCGAGCGCGGCGCCCGCGGCGGCGGCCGCCACGCCGGCGACGAGCATCACGATCCCGTGCACGGCGACGTCGCGACCACCCCGGTCGGTCGCCCGAGCGGAGCCCGTCGGCCGCAGCACGAGCACCATCCACGTCGAGAACGTCGTCAGGCCACCGAGGAGCCCCACGCCGACGACCCGCGCGGCCACCCCGCTGACGTTCCCCGCCCCGTGCAGCGCGACCACGACGCCGAGCGCGAACGCGCCCGCGAGGTTCACGGTCCACGTGCCCGGACGGGCGCTGCCGGTCCGGCGTGTCGACCACCACGTGACCTCCGCACGGAGGAGCGATCCGACGGCGCCCGCGGCCACGACCACAGCGACCTCCAGCGCCGGCGTCATCGGCGACCTGCCGCCGGCGTCGCCCGACGGTGGCCGGCCGCCAGCCCTGCCGCGGCCGCGGTGAGGCCGCAGACGAGCGACCCCACGCCGTAGACGAGCGCGGCCGCCGGCGCGCCGTCGAGCAGCGCGAGCAGCTCCACGGCGAGGGCGGAGAACGTCGTGTAGGCGCCGAGCACACCGGTCGCCACGAGGGCGGCGACCGGTGCCTCCGTCGCCCCGGCGCCGAGGCGGCCGGTCACGAAGCCGAGCACGCCCGCGCCGGTGACGTTCGCCACCAGCGTCCCGAAGGGGATCGTGCCCACGCCGGCGACCACGGCCATCCGCAGCGCCGTGCCGACGGCGCCCCCGACGAGGACGGCGACGCGGCTCGCGGCTCCGGGCAGGACGGGCTCCTTCGGGTCGGGCGACGGCGTACCGTACGAGCCGGGCACGGACAGGAGCCGCAGGAGTGGCAGGGGAGGAGCAGGAGGACGTCGTCGACCTGCCCACCTCCGGCGGTCGCCGCGCCGGCGGCGCCGGCCGTGCCG
>JAHWKB010000381.1 GCA_019348115.1 Actinomycetota bacterium
CCCACGCTGGACGCCTTCGTGGCGCTCGGCGAGGTGCTGCCCCTGGCGACGTACGCGCGGAACTCGCTGCTCGTCGCCGCGCTCGCCGTGCCGCTGACGGTGCTGGTCGGCTCGCTCGCCGGCTTCGGCATCCGGCTCCTCCCGCCGCGCGAGACGCGCTGGGCGGTCGCCGCGACCGTCGTCGCGCTGCTGGTCCCGGTGACCGCGGTGTGGGCGACACGGTTCGAGCTGTTCCGGCTGGTCGGTGCGGTCGACACCTTCCTCCCGCTCGTCGCGCTCGGGCTGATCGCGACCAACCCGTTCCTCGTGCTGGTGTACGTGTTCGCGTTCTCGCGCCTCCCCGACGAGCAGCTCGAGGCGGCGGCGCTCGACGGGGCGGGCCCGCTGCGGCAGTGGTGGTCGGTCGGGATGCCGCAGGTCCGTGCGGCGACGCTCGCGGTGGTCGTGCTCGCGTTCACGTTCCACTGGTCGAACTTCATCGATCCGCTGCTCTACCTCAACCGCCAGTCGACGTTCACCGCCCCGTTGGGTCTGCGCCTCCTCCAGCTCCTCAACCCCACCGACTGGCCGCTGCTCATGGCCGGCGCCGTGCTGACCACCGCGCCGCCGGTGCTCGTCCTCCTCCTCGGGCAACGTGCGTTCCTCGGTGAGGACGGCCTCCTCACCGCCACCCGCCGGCGGACGCTGTGAGGTCCCGACCGACGACGCTGCTCCTCACCACCGCGCTGGTGGCCTCGCTGACGGCATGCGGCAGCGGGGACGGCGGGGGCCCCGAGCCCGACGGCACCACCCGCCTGTCGCTGCTGCTGTTCGGCGGGGCCGAGGAGGTCGCCGGCTACCAGGCGATGCTCGACGAGTACGAGGACGCCACCCCCGACGTCGAGGTCGAGCTCACCCCCGTCGGCACGCAGGACGACCTCCTCGCCAAGCTGGCGACGGGCTTCGCCGGCGGCATCCCGCCGGACGTCTTCCTCGTGAACTTCCGCTCGTTCCGCCAGTTCGCCGACCAGGGCGCGATCCGACCGGTACAGCCGTTCCTCGACGCGTCCGAGGAGCTGTCCGTCGAGGACTTCGTCGAGCCGCCGCTCGAGGCGTTCCGCGTCGACGGGCAGCTCGTGTGCCAGCCGCAGAACGTCTCGTCGCTCGTCGTCTACTACAACCGCGACCTGTTCGAGGCGCGCGACGTCCCGCTCCCCCGCGAGGGCTGGACGTGGGACGACTTCCTCGCCACGGCCGAGCAGCTCACCGGGGACGGCACCTACGGGCTCGGCACCGAGCCGTCGCTCATCCGGGTGGCGCCGTTCGTGTGGTCGAACGGCGGTGAGGTCGTCGACGACCACGACGCCCCGACGGCGCTCGCCCTCGGCGACGGCCCCGCACGCGAGGCGCTCGACTGGTTCCTCGACCTGTCGCTCGTGCACGGCGTCGTCCCGCCCGACGTCGAGGAGCAGTCCGAGGACGCGGAGTCGCGCTTCATCGCCGGTCGGCTCGGGATGTACCTGAACTCGCGCAAGTCCGTCCCCGACCTCCGCACCATCGACGGGTTCACGTGGGACGTCGCCCCGCTGCCGGTCGCGCCCGGGGGCGCGCCGGTCACCATGCTGCACTCCGACGCGTACTGCATCGCGGATGGCACCGGGAACGAGCAGGCGGCCTGGGACCTCGTCGAGTTCGCGATGGGCACCCGCGGCCAGGAGATCCTCGCCGCATCCGGGCGCACCGTGCCGTCCCGCCGCGACGTGCTCACCTCGCCGGCCTTCCTGTCCGAGGACGTCCCGCCGGCGAGCGCGGAGGTGTTCGTCGACAACGCCGAGATCGCGCGGGCGACCCCGTCCACCGCGTCCTGGCGCCGGGTCGAGAAGCTCGCCGACGACATCCTCGAGCAGATCTTCCACGGCCGCATCGAGCGGGAGGCCGGCATCGCGCGGCTGCTCGAGGAGACGCGCGACGTGTTCGCGCGAGCCGGCTGAGGTGGCGCGCGGTCGCACCACGTCCGGCTGGCCGCTCCTCGGACCGTTCGGGGTCGGGGTGGTGGCGCTCCTGCTCGTGCCGGCGCTCCTGACCTTCGGGTACGCGTTCACGGACCACTCGGGCTTCGGTGACCCGAGCTTCGTCGGGCTCGCGAACCTGCGGCGGATGCTCGACGACCCGCTCGCGGCCGCCGCGCTCCGCGCGTCGCTGCTGTTCGCGCTCCTCGCCGTCCCGATCCGGCTGCTCGTCGCCGTCGGACTCGGCATCGCGCTCGCGCGCCCGCGACCGGGGGCGCGGCTCGGCCGGGTCCTCGTCTACCTCCCGACGGTGATCCCGGACGTCGCGCTCGCGCTCGTGTTCCTGTGGGTCTTCAACC
>JAHWKB010000382.1 GCA_019348115.1 Actinomycetota bacterium
GGTCGACGGCTGGCCCGGCTTCCTCGACCTCGAGGTGTGGCGCGACGAGCGCGACGAGGAGCGGTTCGTGATGGTCAGCTGGTGGGAGACCAGGGAGGACTACGCCGCCTACATGGCGAGCGACGATCACCGCCGCTCCCACGACCGCATACCGACCGACCCGGCGGCGCCCCGGGCGACCGGCATCGGCCGGTTCCGGGTGGTGGCACGGTGAGCACCCCCGCCCTCCCGCCCTACCTCGTCGCCGAGTTCGTCGAACGGCTCGCCACGGGCGATCGCATCGGCGCGATGTCGCGCACGCTCGAGCTCCTCGAGGAGGGCCGCACGCGCCGCGACGTGCGCGAGCTCATCCGGCGCGCCCAGCTCGAGGTCGGCCAGCTGTGGCAGTCCAACACCTGGACCGTGGCGCAGGAGCACGTCGCCACCGGCATCAGCGAGACCGTGCTGCACGCCGCCGGCGCGGCCGTGCTCGACCGGCACGCCGACCGCGGCTCGGTGCTCGTCGTCTGCGCGGACGGCGAGTGGCACGTCCTCCCGGCGCGGCTCCTCGCCGAGGACCTCCTCGATGCCGGCTTCGAGGTGACCTTCGCCGGCGGGTCGGTCCCGCCCGAGCACCTCGTCGACACCGTCCGGTCGCTCGCCCCGGACGCCGTCGCCGTGAGCTGCACGCTGTCGCTCCACCTCGCCGGCGCGGCCCGCACGATCGCGGCGGCGCACGCCGGCGGTCGGCCCGTGCTGGCCGGCGGGACCGCGTTCGGCGCCGACGAGCGCCGGGCACGGGCGCTCGGCGCCGACGCCTGGGCGGCCGACCTCGACGAGGCCGCCGGCATCCTCGCCGGGTGGGCGGCCCCGGACGGAGACCGCCCCGAGCCGGGCCGTGCGGCGCGGCGCGAGCACCCCGAGTCGGCGGTGCTGTACCGCTCGGAGGCGCGGCTGGTCGATGCGGCGTACGAGCAGCTCGCCGCCCGCTTCCCCGACATCGCGAGCTACACGCCGTGGCAGGTGGCCCGCACGCGCGAGGACCTGCGGTTCCACCTCCGCTACCTCGCGTCGGCGGTGCTGCTGGAGGACGACGGCATCTACCTCGACATGCTGCCGTGGCTGACCGACCTGCTCGAGGCACGTGGGGTGCCGGGGCGCTCGGTCGAGCTCACCGTCGCGGTCCTCGCCGGCCTCGCCGAGGACGAGGGCCTCCCCGCCACGCGCCGCCTCCTCGGCCGCGCCGCCGAGCGGGCGTAGCAGAGATCTGTACACGCTTCCTCGGCACCGTCCCAAGGAACCGTGCACAGATCCAGCTACGCGTCGACGATGGCGAGGATGTCGTCGGCGTACTTCTCGAGCTTCGTCGGCCCGATGCCGGGGCAGCCCGCGAGCTCGCGGACGTTCCTCGGCTGCCGGCGCGCGATCTCGCGCAGGTGCGCGTCGTGGAGGACGATGTAGGGCGGCATGCCCTGATCCTGGGCCGTCCGGGTCCGCCAGTCGCGGAGCCGCTCGAAGCGCTCGTCGACCTCGGGGGTGTCCTCGACCGCGTCGTCGGTCCCGCCGAGGAGCCGCGCCGTCGCCGGCGAGGTGACCCGGGCCGGGCGCGACAGTGAGGTGCGCTCGCCGGCGACGGTGAGCGGGGCCCCGAGCGCGACGCGGACCTCCGGCCCGATGTCGAGCCGGACCACCGCGACCTCCCCCTCCACCGCCGTGACGCGGCCGTCGAACCCGCCGGCGAGGGTGACGGCCACACCGGGCTCGGCGACGACCCGCCCGTCGGCGCGCGTGGTGGGGCGGACGAGCTCGGGGACGACCGCGGCCTTGGCGCGGTCGCGGGGGGTGCGGTCGGAGGCCGTCGTCAGCTCGGCGACGTAGGGCGAGAGCGCGTCGCGGTTGCCGACGACCGCGACCTCGTCGCGGCAGCGGGTGAGCGCCACGTGGAACACGCGCCGCTCCTCCTCCTGCTCCTCGGCGAGCCGGTGCGGCATCAGGCCCTGGTTCGCGGCGAACACGACGACCCGGTCCCACTCCATGCCCTTGACCTTGTGGATGGTCGAGAGGTGGACCCCGTCGGGGTCGCCCTCGATCCGCAACGAGTCGACGAGCCAGTCGCGGAAGCTGACCGGGTCGGGGTGCAGGGCGGCGAGCTGCTCGAGCGCGTCGAGGTCGTCGCCGTGGCTCGAGCCCTCGGGGCGGGTGGTCGACGAGTCGAGGGCGTCCATCGCCTCGCCGAGTCCGATGCGGTTGCGGATGATCCACAGGCAGCGCTCGGTGTCGGCGCCGTCCGTGATCGCGACCGTGAGCTTCGTGAGGTCGGCGAGGTACTCGCCGAAGCGCTCGGCGGCGCGGCCGTCGA
>JAHWKB010000120.1 GCA_019348115.1 Actinomycetota bacterium
GCGCTCCCGGCCGACGTCCACGTCGCGTGGGTCCCCGGCGCGTTCGAGATCCCGGTCGTGCTGCGCAAGCTCGCGTCGAGCGGGCGCTTCGACGCGCTCGTCGCCGTCGGTGCGGTCGTGCGGGGCGAGACCCCGCACTTCGACTACGTCGCCGGCGAGGCCACCAAGGGCGCGGCCGAGGTCGGTCGCGAGCACGGTCTCCCCGTCGCGTTCGGCGTGCTGACCGTCGACAGCTGGGACCAGGCGGTCGACCGCGCCGGCGGGAAGATGGGCAACAAGGGCGCCGAGGCGGCCCTGTCCGCCGTCGAGACCGCCAACCTCCTCAAGGAGCTCTAGCCGCGGCCGGAGCAGCGGACCTCCGCCTGCTGCGCCGTACTGCTCCGATCGCCGGTCAGAGGCGGCAGGCGGCGAGGTCGGTCGCGAGGATCCCGCGGGCGCCGAGGTTCCACAGCTCGTCCATGACGCGGTTGAGGTCACGTCGGAGCACCATCGCGCGGACGGCGACCCAGCCCTTGTCGTGCAGGGGCGACACCGTGGGCGACTCGAGGCCGGGGGTGATCGCGCAGGCCTCGTCGACGGACTCGACCCGGATGTCGTAGTCGAGCATCACGTACCGGCGGGCGACGATGACGCCCTGCAGGCGCCGGACGAGCTGCTCGACCGCCGGCGACACGTCGTTGCCGGCGCGGTGGACGAGCACGGCCTGCGACTCGAGGATGGGGTCGCCGAAGACCTCGAGCCCGGCGTTGCGGAGGGTCGTCCCGGTCGAGACCACGTCGGCGATGGCGTCGGCGACGCCGAGCTGGATCGCGGTCTCGACCGCACCGTCGAGCCGGATCACGGTCGCCTCGACGCCGAGGTCGGCGAGGTGGTCGCGGACGAGGACGGGGTAGGACGTCGCGATGCGCGTCCCGGCGAGGTCACGTGCGTCGGCGTACCGGCCCGAGGGAGCGGCGAACCGGAACGTCGAGGAGCCGAACCCGAGCTCGAGGATCTCGACCGCCGATGCGCCGGAGTCCCGGAGGAGGTCGCGACCGGTGAGCCCGACGTCGAGCTGGCCCTCGCCGACGTAGGTCGCGATGTCGCGCGGGCGCAGGAAGAAGAACTCGACGTCGGACTCGGGGTCCTGCAGGACGAGCTCGCGCTGGTCCTTGCGCTGCCGGTAGCCGGCCTCGCGCAGCATCTCGCTCGCGGACTCGGACAGGGTGCCCTTGTTGGGCACGGCGACACGCAGCATCGGGCGGCCTTCCGGCACGGTCACAGGTGGGCGTAGACGTCGTCGAGCGCGATCCCGGAGGCGATCATCAGCACCTGGAGGTGGTAGAGGAGCTGGCTGATCTCCTCGGCCGTGCGCTCGCGACCCTCGTGCTCGGCGGCCATCCAGACCTCGGCGGCCTCCTCGACGATCTTCTTGCCGATGCCGTGGACGCCGGCGTCGAGCGCCGCGACGGTGCCCGACCCGGGGGGCCGGGTCCTGGCCTTGTCCTCGAGCTCGGCGAAGAGCTCCTCGAACGTCTTCAACGCCTGTCCGCTTCCGGTCGGTGGTCGGCGGAGAGCCTATTCGGCCGGCGAGGGGGTCGTTCCCCAGCCGCTAGGCTGCCATCCCGTCCACGCCACCAGTCCGGAGGTCCGATCGGTGCGCCGCCTCGTCCAGACCCTGTCCCTGGCCATCGCCAGTCTCGTGCTCCTCGCCGTCCCGGCGCTCGCCGCCGGCGAGGAGGAGCCGCACGTGACCCAGCAGACCGGCTTCGGCACCGGCATGTGGGACGGCCTGCTCCTCGCGCTCGTCTTCGCCGTCATCATCGGGCTCGTCGTGTTCATCGAGTCCTACGCCGGCCGCGAGGACGAGGCGATGCCGCGCCAGGAGGGCCTGCACCACTAGACCGCGCCGGCGACACCCACGATCGACCGAGAGACCCGCGCATGAGCCAGCAGATGCCCCCCGGAGGACGCGAGCCGACCGAGGAGGAGCTCCGCCAGTACCTCGGCGAGATGCGCCAGGGCCACGTCGGCGAGATCGTGGCACAGGTCGTGTCGGCGCTCCTGAACGGCGCGCAGGTGAAGCTCGGACGTCGCGACGCGCGGCTGCTGATCGACCTCGCCGCCGGCGTCAACGACGCGGCGGGGCCCCACCTCGACGAGGAGTTCTCGGCCGAGGTCACCCAGGTGCTGACCCAGCTCCGCATGGCGCAGGTCGAGGCCGAGGAGGAGCTCGCGAAGCTCCAGGCCTCGGGCCAGGCGCCGCCCGAGGCGAACGACGTGGGCCCGAGCGGCGGCACGTCCGGCCAGGCCGCCCGCCCCCCCGGCGACGCCGGCAGCCCCGGCGCGGGCGGCCAGCAGGGTGGCGCTCGCCCCGCCTCGGAGCCCTCCGCTGCCTCGCGGCTGTGGACGCCCGGGACGTAGGCCTCGCCGCGCTGCCCGGAACGGTGGTACGCTGGCGTCCGTCCGTGGGCCCGCTCCGTCGGGTCCACGCGCACGCTGGGGACCGCACCACCTGCGCCCCCGACGACAACCGAAGAAGGCTCCAAGTGGAGGCGTCCCCGCCTCCCACCCGGCAGGTCGCCACCTCACCGGGTCGCCGCACGTTCCCCGGTCCGGACACCATCGGACCGCACGACGTGTCGTGACCGCGACGGCGATCTCCACCCGGGGATCGCCGTTCTGGCGTCCACGGGAACCCCGACGGAGCCGACCCCGAGGCCAGGGAGGCGACAGATCAACGAGCAACAGCAGCGGCTGAACGCGGACATCAAGGTCCCGCGCGTCCGTCTCGTCGGCGCGGACGGCGAGCAGGTCGGCATCGTGCAGCTCGCCGACGCGCTCCGCGCGGCCCGCGAGGCCGATCTCGACCTCGTCGAGGTCGCGCCGCAGGCGGACCCGCCGGTCTGCCGGATCATGGACTACGGCAAGCACAAGTACATGCAGGACCAGAAGGACAAGGAAGCGCGGCGCAAGCAGAGCCAGATCTCCGTCAAGGAGATCAAGATGCGCCCGAAGATCTCGGACAACGACTACGGCACCAAGTCCGGGCACGTGCGCCGCTTCCTGAAGGACGGCTCCAAGGTCCGCGCCACGATCATGTTCCGCGGTCGCGAGATGACCCACACCGAGCTGGGCAAGCGACTCCTCGACCGTCTCGCCGAGGACATGCAGGAGCTCGCCACCATCGAGGCCTACCCGAAGGTGGACGGCCGCAACATGGTGATGGTGCTCGCTCCGCTCAAGGAGAAGCCCGCCAAGGACGCCGACAAGCAGGACACCGGAGACGGAGCTGCTGCCCCCGACCCGAGCCCCCAGACCGACCCCGCCCCCACCGAGCCCAGTGCAGGCTGAGGAAGTTCCCGACATGCCCAAGCAGAAGACCCACAGCGGCGCCAAGAAGCGCTTCCGCGTCACCCGCACCGGCAAGGTGATGATGAAGCAGAAGAACCGCGCCCACATCCTGGAGAAGAAGAACGCGAGCCGGAAGCGTCGCCTCGCCGGCGACACGGTGCTCGAGTCCACCAAGCAGGCCAAGAACATCAAGCGGCTGCTCAACAAGTAGTCATCGAGGAGATACGACATGGCACGCGTCAAGCGTGGCGTCCACGCCAAGAAGAGCCACAAGGCCGTCCTCGAGCGCGCCAAGGGGTTCCGCGGTGCTCGCAGCCGCCGCTTCAAGGTCGCCAAGGAAGCCGTCTACCACGCCGAGCGGTACGCCTACCGCGACCGCCGCAAGCGCAAGGGTGACTTCCGCAAGCTGTGGATCACTCGCATCAACGCGGCGGCCCGCCTGGAGGGCATCAGCTACTCCCGCCTCATGCACGGGCTGAAGCTCGCGCAGGTCGAGGTCGACCGCAAGAACCTCGCGGACCTCGCGGTCCGTGACCCGCGCGCGTTCGGTGAGCTCGTCACCGTCGCGAAGGCGGCGCTCGACCAGCAGGCCGCGGCCTGACCACGCACGTCCAGGGATGGGCCGGTGACGCGAGTCACCGGCCCATCCTGCTGTCGAGGAGCGCCGGCCGGTGACGGAGCCCATCACGTCGACCCGCAACGAGCGGGTGAAGGCGGTCGCGGCGTTGCAGCGGACCCGCGAGCGGCGGGCCGCCGGCCGCTTCCTCGTCGAGGGCCCGAACGCGGTGGCCGAGGCCCTCGCGGACGACGTCGTCGAGTCCGTGTTCGCGACCGCCGACCGGATCGCGGACTACCGCGACGCCGGCGTGGCGGTCGTCGAGGTGAGCGACCACGTGCTCGAGCGGCTCGCCGACAGTCGGACCCCGCAGGGCGTCGTGGCGGTCGCGCGGCTGGAGCCGGGCGCGTTGGACGACGTGGTCGGGCGCGGGGTGCTGATCGTCTGCGACCGCGTGTCGGATCCGGGCAACGTCGGCGCCATCATCCGGGTCGCCGACGCCGCGGGCGCGGTCGGCGTCGTCGTCACGACGGGGTCGGTCGACCCGTGGAACCCCAAGGCCGTGCGGGCGACGACCGGGTCGATCACGCACCTGCCGATCGTGGTGGACGTCGGCCTCGAGGAGGTCGTCACGGCGTGCCGGGCGAGCAACCAGGAGGTGGTGGCGCTCGACGCCGGCGGCGCCGACGACGTCTTCTCGCTCGAGCGCCGGACGCGACCGGTGGCGCTCGTGTTCGGCAACGAGGCGCACGGGCTCGACCCGGTCGTGCTGGGCACGGTCGACCGGACCGTGGCGATCCCCCATCTCGGACGGGCGGAGTCCCTAAACTTGGCGACGGCGGTCGCCGTGACGGCGTACGCCGCCGCGCGTGCGGACCTCCCGGCCCCGCCGGGATGACGGGATCAGCCAGGGAGGCACGGATGGAGGGGAGCGGCGGCCCGTCGTCGTTCGACGCCGCCGCGTTCGACGTGCTCCCGGAGGCCGTCGTCGTGGTCGGCCGCGACGACCACCGCATCCGCCTCGTCAACGACCGCGCCGGCGCGCTCCTCGCCCTCGACGACCGTGCCGTCGGCGAGCCCTTCGCCAAGGCCGTCCCCCTCATCGACGACGCCGGCAACGCCTGTGGTGACGGCTTCCTCCCCGGTGGGCGTGCCGTCGACCGGCTCGCCGAGCGCGTCCTGCGGGTCGTGCTGCCGGACGGGCGCAAGCGACCGGTGTCGCTCGCGGGTCGCGTCGTCGGCGACGACATCGTCCTCACCTTCCGCAGCGCGGGGCGCCGGGAGCGGGTCGACGCCGCCCGCAGCGACCTGGTCGCCACCGTGTCGCACGAGATCCGCTCGCCGCTCACGAGCGTGAAGGGCTTCACCCGGACGCTGCTCTTGAAGTGGGAGCGCTTCAGCGACGAGCAGAAGCGCACGATGCTCGAGACCGTCAACGAGGACGCCGACCGCGTCACGCGCCTCCTCGGCGAGCTCCTCGACGTGTCGCGTATCGACGCGGGACGGGTGCAGCTCCACCGGCAGCGCGTGGACGTCGTGGCCGTCGCCGAGCAGGTCGCCGACAAGGCGAGCCACCGCCCCGAGGGCGCCGGCCGGGACCTCAGCGTGACCACCTCGGGCCGGCCGCCGTCCATCCACGCCGACCCCGACAAGGTCGAGCAGATCATCACCAACCTCGTCGAGAACGCGCTCAAGTACGCCCCGGACTCGCCGGTGCGGGTGGCGGTGGCGCCGGACGAGGCGACCGACGGGGTGCTCATCACGGTGAGCGACGACGGTCCCGGCATCCCGAACGACCAGACCCGCCGCATCTTCGAGAAGTTCGGTCGCGGCCGCGGGCAGCGCCGCGCAGGCACCGGGCTCGGGCTCTACATCACCCGCGGGCTCGCGGTGGCGATGGGCGGGGACGTCACCTGCGCGTCCGTCGTGGGGGAGGGATCGGTCTTCTCCGTGCGGCTCCCTGCCGGGCACCTCGAGCTCGATCTCGACAGCGAGTAGATGCGGCGCTTCCTCCCCGTGCCGGGCGACGAGCCGCTCGACGAGGTCTACGCCGACCTCGACCTCCCGGCGGGGGGTGCGCGGCCCCACGTCTACCTCGGGATGGTGTCGTCCGTCGACGGCTCGGCCGTCGTCGACGGCCGCAGCACGGGGCTCGGGGGAGCGGGCGACCGCGCGGCGTTCGGCGCCCTGCGACGGACCTGCGACGTGATCCTCGTCGGCGCCGGGACGGTCCGACAGGAGGACTACCGCCCGCCGCGGGCCCCGGAGCACGTCGTCGCCCGCCGGTCGGCCCGCGGGCTGGCCCCCCGCGCCACCATCGCCGTCGTCACGGCGAGCGGCCGCCTCGACCCGGGCTCGCGCCTCTTCGCCGATCCCACCTACCGGCCCGTCGTCGTGACCTCGGCGGCCACGGACGTCGACCACCTCGCCGGCGTGGCGGACGTGCTCCGGGCGGGGGACGCCGAGGTCGACCTCGCCGGCGCGCTCGCCGAGCTCGCCGCGCGCGGCGCGCGTCGCGTCCTCTGCGAGGGCGGACCGAGCCTCAACGCGGCGCTCCTCCGCGCCGGCCTCGTCGACGAGCTCTTCCTCACGATCGCCCCGACGCTCGTGGGGGCCTCGGCGCACCGCATCCTCGACGGGGTGCTCCCGGCGCCGGTCGACCTCGAGCTCGTGGAGCTCCGCGCGCACGACAGCGAGCTCCTCCTCCGCTACCGCGTCCTCCCGGCCGTCCGGGGGCCGGATGAGCGCCCGTCCGGCGCCGAGGCGCCACGCTAGGCTCGAGCGAGTAGGACGCCGCAACGCCCGGGAGGGCCATCGTGAACGACGCCGTGCAGAAGTACCTCCAGGCCGCCAGCGGCCTCACGAACCTCACGAAGTCGAAGGCCGAGAGCATCGCCAAGCAGCTCGTCAAGCAGGGCGAGGCGGCGACGGACAACGTGGGCGAGCTCGCCTCCGACCTGCTCGAGAAGCAGCGCAAGAACCGCGAGGCGGTCACGGCCCTCGTGAAGGC
>JAHWKB010000383.1 GCA_019348115.1 Actinomycetota bacterium
CGAGGGCGCAGGGCCCTGCGCGTGAGCCGTCCCGAGCTCAGCCGCCTCGAGGCCCTCACGGTGCTGGCGCTGCCCGCGAACGCCGACGACGAGGCGGTGAAGCGGGCCTACCGACGCCTGGCGCGGGAGCTCCACCCGGACGCCGGGGGCGACGTCGAGGCGTTCCGCGACGTCCAGCTCGCCTACGAGCGGCTGATCGAGCTGCCAGCCGGCACGCGCGAGCAGCGGCCTGCGCAGCGGGCCCGGCCGTCGCGCCGGACCCGCGCCGGCGACGCGCCCAGCCGCCTCTGGAGCGACCAGGCCACGGACGTCGCCGGCATCGACTGGGACGGGCGCGTGGCCGGCACGGGCCTCGTGGCGCTCGACGTGGACGTGGTGGCCCGCTCGCTCGTCCGTCCGGCCGCCGGGCCGGTCCACCCCTTCACCGCGCGGTCGCGCGGGCCGTCGTCGCTGCTGAACCGCTGGCTGCACCTGCTCGCCGACGACCTCACCGCCACCCTCCAGATCCGTCCCGCCCGGACACGCGGACGCCGGGGCCACGACGTCGAGGTGTGGGTCCGCGTGTGGGCCCGCGGCGCCCGCCGGCGCGTCGACGCGGCGACGCTCCCCGACGACTGGGTGCGCCAGCGCGGATCGAGCTCCACCACGCTGATCCGCACGATCACGCCCAGCCCCGACCGACGGATCACCGCGGCGCGGGCGGCGCGCATCGTCGATCACGGCCTCGCCACCGCCGGCTGGCCCCTGACCTCGTGGTACGCCCCCGCCGACGAGGTCGTCTGACGTGGCCCGTCCATCCGGTCGCGCGCGAGAGCGCGCTCGCAGCCGATGCCGGGGCGGACGAGGTCGCCCTGGTCTTCCTGGCGGTCCTCGGGCTGGCCGCCGTGCCGGTGGCCCGTAGCCTGCCCGACGTGAGCGCCCGCACCTGACCGGCGCCCCTCCGCTGGAGCACCCGTGCCCGACGTCGACCGCGACTACGACCTCGTCCTGCTCGGCGCGACCGGCTTCACCGGCCGCCTCGTCGCCGAGGACCTCACCCGCGAGCTGGGGCCGTCCGGCCTGCGGTGGGCCATCGCCGGCCGTGACCGCACCAGGCTCGAGGCCGTCCGGGAGGACCTCGCGGCCATCTCCCCCGACGCCACGCCCGACGGGCTCGAGGTCGTCGATGTGCACGACCGGCCCGCCCTGACCGATCTGGCACGACGCACCCGCGTGATCGCGACGACGGTCGGGCCGTACGCCCGGCACGGGGAGGACGTCGTCGCCGCCTGCATCGCGGCCGGCACGGACTACGTCGACATCACGGGCGAGCCGGCGTTCGTGCACCGCCTGCTCCGCGACCACCACGACGCCGCGGTGGACGCCGGCGTTCGCATCGTGAACTCCTGCGGCTTCGACTCGGTCCCCCACGACCTCGGCGCCCAGCTCGCCGTCGAGCAGCTCCCCGACGACGAGCCCGTCGAGCTCCGCGGCTTCGTGTCGGCGAAGGGCCGGTTCTCCGGCGGCACCTTCACCTCGGCGATCGAGGCGATGGCGGACAGGGACTCGCTGCGCGGACCCCGCCTCGACGCGGGCCCCGGCCGACGGGTCGGGAGCCTGCCGCGTCGGATCCAGCGGGTCCCGGCCATCGACGGCTGGGGTGTCCCCCTGCCGACCATCGACCCGCTCGTCGTCCTGCGCTCGGCGGCCGCACTGCCCGACTACGGACCCGCTTTCCGGTACGGCCACTTCGCCCGCACGTCCAACCCGGCGGTCGCCGGCGGCATGGTCGCCGGCGTCGGGCTGGTGGCGGCCCTGGCGCAGGTGGGCCCGGGCCGGGCCCTGCTGCACCGTCTCGCCCCCGACCAGGGCGAGGGCCCCGACGAGGCCACCCGGGCCGAGGGCCGGTTCCGGGTCACGTTCCTCGGCACGTCGCCGAGCGCGAGCACGCGTGTCGAGGTCCGCGGCGGCGACCCGGGCTACACCGAGACCTCGAAGATGCTCGCCGAGGCCGCCCGCTCGCTCGTGGAGGACCGCGACGCGCTGCCCGACCGCGCCGGCGTGCTCACGACCGCGACGGCCTTCGGTCCGGTGCTCCGCGAACGGCTCCAGGCACGCGGCATCACCTTCACCGTCGCCGCCTGACACGGTCCCGGGACGTACGACGATCCCGGCGGGAGGCACGTCCGTCGGGATCGTCACGCTCCTCTGATGGAGGGGTTCTCGCCAGAGGAGCGTCACCTCTACGAACGAACCGTGCCCCCCGAGGATGCGCGGCGAGCGGGCGGCGGCCGGGACGTGTACGGTGTGTCCGCGCATCCGGTCGGGGTGTCACTGCTCCTGTTACTTGAG
>JAHWKB010000384.1 GCA_019348115.1 Actinomycetota bacterium
CCACGCCGGCGTGCCGGACGATCGCGCGGGGCGGGACCGCGGCCGGGTACCGCGCTGGCAGCTGCGCGAGGTGGTCGCGGACGACGTGGGCATCGACGCCGAGCTCGGGTGCGAGTCTCCGTGCCTCCCGGACCGTCGCCTCGGTGGCGACCGGATCCTGGTCGTCGAGCACGGCGGTCACCTTGCGGAGAGGGTGGACACGAGCGAGGCCTTCCACGAGGTCCAGGCGGAGGCGCCCGTCGCTCCCCCGTCGGCGGCGGCGAGCAGATGAAAGCAGGCGAGCGTGGTCCGGTCACCGACGCGGTCCGCGACCGCCTCGCTGGTCGCGCCATCCGCGAGGTCACGGCCCGTCGCGACGGCGGGCGGGAGGAGGTGGAGCCCGACCAGACGTCCGACGAGGTCGACCGAGGCCGGCGTCGCGCCGGACGAGGCTCCCAGAGCGGCGGCCGGGTGCCACGCGTGGCGGTCGAGGCTGTCGCGGTGGTGCGGTCGAGCACGGCGCCGTGGCGCGCCAGGACGACGGCCAGTCGCGTGGCGAGCGAGGCGCTCGGTGAGGCGCGGCTCGTCACCGAGGCGGACGACGCCGGCGGCCGCGACCGTGAACCGACCGAGCCCGGCCACCGGGTCGTGCAACGCGACGAGGCGAGGCATCGACGGCGGCCGTCCAGGCGTCGCACCAGGGACGTCCGGGCGCGGGCCCGTCCGTCCGGAGCCGCTCGCACCGCGCACCCTGCACGACGGCGGCGAAGATCCGTCCCGAGGTCCTCGTCGCCGAGTCGGCGGTCCGCCGGGGGACGTCGGTTACGCCTCGCCGAGGCACGTCCGGGCCTGACGGCCGGTCGAACGGCCCCCGCCGCGCGGTGGCGGCACGTCCGGCGTGCCGGCGGCACAACGCCGACCGAGCAGGCGTTCCCTGGGTAGGACGGTCCGCCCCTGGCCGTCCCCCAGGTGCCGGACGCCCGATCCCCCTCGGGCAGGCACACCCGGTGCACGTTGCTCCCCCGTGACGTGCACCATCTCCGCCGGGACGCCGTGCCCCGCGCGTCCCCGGCATCGCCGTCGGCCCCCGATCCCCCCGGTCGGGGGCCGACGCACGTCCGCGGACGCACGGAGGCCCCGCACGGTGGCGGGGCCTCCGGCGGTGCTCGCTCCGGGCGTCAGCCCAGGCGCTCGATCATCAGTCTCGCCGCCTCGGAGGGGTTCATGGCGACGGAGATGCCGTAGCCCTCGAGGATCTCCTTCTTCTCGGCCGCCGACTCGCCGCCGGGGCCGCCCTCCTTGACGATGGCGCCGGCGTGGCCCATCTGCTTGCCCTCGGGCGCCTCGAAGCCGGCGATGTAGCCGACGGTCGGGGTGTCCGGGATGTTGTCCCGGATCCACTCGCCGGCCTTCTGCTCCTCGGAGCCGCCGATCTCGCCGACGAAGGCGATCGCCTCGGTCTCGGGGTCCTCGGCGAAGGCCTTGATGACGTCGAGGAACTGGGTGCCGATGACCGGGTCACCGCCGATGCCGACGCACGTGGAGATGCCGATGCCGGCCTGCGCCAGCTCGTGCATGATCTGGTAGGTGAGCGTGCCGGAGCGGGACACCAGCCCGACCTTGCCCGGCTTGGTGATGTCGGCCGGGATGATCCCCACGTTGGACTTGCCGGGGCTGATGACGCCCGGGCAGTTGGGCCCGATGAGACGGACGCCACCCTTCCGCACGACCTTGTCGTAGACCTCGGTCATGTCGTGGACCGGCACCCCCTCGGTGATGGCGATGATGGTCTCGATACCGGCCTCGTAGGCCTCGAGGATCGCGTCCTTCGTGAAGGGGGCGGGGACCATGACCATCGAGGTGTTGGCGCCGGCCTCCTCGACGGCCTCCTTGGCGGTCGTGAAGACGGGGACCCCGAGCTCGTCCCAGGTGGTGCCGCCCTTCTTCGGGTGCGTCCCGGCGACGACCTTGGTGCCGTAGTCCTGGTTGCGCTTGGCGTGGAAGGTCCCCTGCGAGCCGATGCCCTGGACGACGACCTTCGTGTTCTCGTCGATGAAGATGCTCATCTGCGTGGTTCCTCTGGTCGTTGTCAGGCGTTGGACGCGAGGGAGACGGCTTTCTCTGCCGCCTCGTCCATGGTGGGCGCGGTGACGACGCTCGGGAGGTCGGCCTCCTCGAGGATGCGTCGCCCCTCCTCGGCGTTGGTGCCGTCGAGTCGGACGACGAGCTTCTGCGGGAAGTCGCCGAGGCGCTCGGTCGCCTCGACGATGCCGTTGGCGACCTCCTCGCCGCGCGTGATGCCGCCGAAGATGTTGATGAAGACGCTCTTGACCGACGGGTCCTTGAGCAC